>DATEIG010000332.1:0-2178 GCA_035279185.1 Mycobacterium sp. | reverse complement strand
GGGACAGAACTGACCGTATCCGGGCATGGCACCCTCCTCCCCAAAGGGATAGCAAACGCTACTACACGTTGCCAGGGCTAGTACAGATTCAGGACCCGGGCTGCTACAGATCCGTGACTAGAGCGCCGATGGCCGCGGAGCAGACCATGTTGTCAATCGAGAACTCACCACCAAGGAGACGACATGAAAATCCTCAGCATCGCGACGGCGGCCGTCGGCATCGGTATCGCGCTCGGCGTCGCGTCACCGGCGTCTGCGCAGCCGACGACCACGCAAATGGATCCCACCACGGTGAAGATGGTCTGCGGTAAACACGGCGGCCTTTACGGCCCGCCGGGCGCCGAGAGCGGCGGCGCGGTCTGCCTGTACCCGGACGGCGCTTTCACCAACTGCGACAAGAACAACAACTGCACGCACTACCCCGCGGCCAGCCGTGTCAGTGCGACCACGCCCATCAAGCCGGACAGCAACGGTCAGGTCGGCTAGTCAGCTCTACTGCGCGGGCGGCACCATCGCGAGCTGACGGCTCTGCACCACGATGTGGCCTTCGCAGTCGACGACGATGTGGTCCTCGTCGAACCAGTCCTGGCCGATCTGCACCGTCGTGCACATGATCCGCAGCCAGCCGTCGGCGGGCAGCGTGCGCAGAAACGCCGTCAGTTGCACCGTTGGCGCCCAACCGAATCGGTTGACGCCGAACGTCACCGGTGCCGACACGTCTCCGCACAGCAGCGCGAACAGCGGGTCGGGCGCGACCCCCTTCGGCCGCACCCAGTACTCGATGACGGGAGGCCCACCGTCGGCGCGCGGCTCCATCGTCGTCAGCGACGGACGGATGTCGCAGCCGTGCGCGAGGTTGACCACTGCGGCCATGGGATGGCCCGGGCCGATCGGCTCCAGCCCCGGCGGCGGCTCAGGCGTCATCAGCGGCACGACGGGGTTGACCGAAAGCAGCGGCGGCACGTGGTGTTCGGGCTCGCCCATCGTCACCGCGGCCCGCACCGCCGTCCGATCCCCCTGGGTCAGCTCCACGTCGATCAGGCTGACGCGGCGGCCGCGCTTGCGCACCGTCGTCGTCACCCGCATCGGGCCGGGATCGGGCGCCCACACGTAGTTCGCGGACAAGGCGATCGGCCAGACCGATTCTTCGGCATGCTCCAGCCGCGCTGCCTTCGCGCACAGCGCCAGCATCGCGCCGCCGTGCACCTTCGGCCCCGAGCCCTTCGGGCCGATCGTCCAGTGCTCGTTCAACTCCCCGTCGTAGTGGCCGTCGCCCGCGGGCGTCAGCCTCATGGCATCGGTGAACAGGGTGGATCCAGACACGGCGTCTCCATCCACTCGGTGCTCCTCTCGTCCGCTTCGAGTCAGCGCAGCAGGTGTTTGCGCGAGAACTGAAGTGATTCGGTGAGCAGGACCTCGCGTTCGGCGGCGGTCCGCGCGCCCGAGGTCGTGACTTCCAGTACGACGTGGCCGGAGAAGTCGCTTGCCGCAAGCATTTCGCAGACTTCCACCGTCGGCTGGGTCCCGCGGCCCGGCACCAGATGCTCGTCGGTCGACGCCCCGCTGCCGTCGCACAGATGCAGATGGACCAGGCCATCACCCATCCGGCGGGCCATGTCGATCGCGTCGGTGCCCGCCGTGGCGGTGTGCGACAGGTCGAGTGTGTAGTGGGCGTGGTTGCCGTCCAGCGGGTCGTAGGACGGCGCGAACGCCGAGATGCCGGGTCCCGGCTTGCCCCCGCGCTTGCGCATCCGCTCGATCGAGGTCTGCCCCGCTCCGAAGAACCGGTCGGCGCGGAACGGGAACATGTTCTCCACCGCCACCATCACCTCGCTGCCCGCCTCGAGTTCGGCGACCTGGTCGGAGAACCCCTCGGCGTAGCGGCGCTGCCAGCGGAACGGCGGATGCACCACGACCGTCTGCGCGCCCAACTGTTCGGCGGCGCGCACGCTGCGGTCCAATTTGGTGATCGGGTTGGCGCCCCACACCCGCTGCGATATCAGCAGACACGGCGCGTGCACCGACAGGACCGGCATCTCGTACCGCTGTGACATCTGCTCGATGGCGTCGATGTCCTGGCTGACCGTCTCGGCCCACACCATCAACTCGACGCCGTCGTAACCGAGCCTCGCCGCGTACTCGAAAGCGGCCTCGGTCCTCAACGGGTAGACCGAGGCC
>DATEIG010000331.1:0-6596 GCA_035279185.1 Mycobacterium sp. | reverse complement strand
GCCAACAACGGAACCGAGACCCTCGCCCCAGCGGAGAACGACTACATCGCCGCGGTGAATCGGCTTCGCGCACCCCTCAAGGTGGCCGGTGAGTATTCGCCGGAGTTCGGTTGCATCCTCGAGGGCACGGGCAAGGCGGTCGACTTCTTCGCCCCGATCATCGGCGGCACCCGGCCCGGTCTGTTCGTCTCCTCCAACTTCCTGCCCGGCTCGCCGGCCTACACGTATCCGGAGAGCCTGCCGATCGTGAACGCCTCCGGTGGCCCGAATTGCCGTGGCCTGCCCGATGTTCCGACCAAGCAGCTCGGCGGATCCTGGTACAAGTCACCGTTCTTGGTGACCGACAACGCCTACGTTCCCTATCAGCCCAACACTGAATTGCAGTTCGACGCTCCGTCGACGGCGCAGTTCCTGTTCAACGGGGCCTTCGCGGAAAGGGACGAGTACTGATGAAGCAGCATCGGACCCTTCTCAACGTCGGCATCTTCACGGTGGCGATGGTGCTGGTGGCGGCCATGCTGGTGGTGGTGTTCGGCGAGTTCCGGTTCGCATCGGAGACGAAGTATCACGCGACGTTCCTCGACGCATCCCGGTTGAAGGCGGGTCAGGATGTGCGCATCGCGGGCGTCCCGGTGGGAACGGTCGGCGCAGTCACGCTCAACCCGGACAACACCGTCGATGTCGCGTTCGACGTCGACAAGAAGTACCAGCTGTACACGTCGACGCGTGCGGCCGTCCGGTACGAGAACCTCGTCGGCGACCGCTACCTCGAAATCACCGCCGGCCCAGGGGAGTTGCGCAAGATTCCGGCGGGCAGCACCATTCCCAGGGAGAACACGCGTCCCGCGTTGGATCTCGACGCGCTACTCGGCGGACTGCGGCCCGTCCTCAAGGGTCTCGACGGCGCCAAGATCAACGAAGTGAGCAGCGCGGTGATGGAATTGCTGCAGGGCCAGGGCGGCGCACTGTCCAACCTGCTGTCGACCACAAGCGCGTTCACCCAGAACCTTGCGGCACGCGACCAACTGATCGGTGACGTGATCAACAACCTCAACACCGTGCTCGGCAGCGTCGACGAGAAGGGCGCCCAGTTCGACGCCAGCGTCGACCAGCTGCAGAAGCTGCTCACCGGTCTGGCCCAGGGTCGTGACCCGATCGCGGGCGCCATCCCGCCGCTGGCGTCCGCATCGTCTGATCTGACGGACATGCTGCAGCAGTCCCGTCGCCCGGTGCAGGGCGTGATCGAGAATGTCCGCCCGATGGCGCAGCGCATGGACGAGCGCAAGGCCGACATCAACAAGGTCGTCGAGCCGCTCGCCGAGAACTACCTGCGACTCAATGCACTCGGTGCGTACGGCTCGTTTTTTAACATCTTCTACTGCTCGGTCCGTCTTAAGATCAACGGCCCGGCAGGCAGCGACATTCTCGTGCCCTTCGGGGGTCCCCCCGATCCGTCGAAGGGGAGGTGCAGCGGCGATGTCTAGGCCGGACGGCGGAAATCCGCTGCGCACAGGCATATTCGGGATTGCCGTGGTGGTGTGCCTGGTGCTGGTCTCCTTCGGATACACCAGCCTGCCGTTCTGGCCGCAGGGTAAGCCATATGAGGCCTACTTCACCGACGCCGGTGGTATCACCCCGGGCAGCGACGTCAACGTATCGGGGATCAACGTCGGAAAGGTCACCGGTGTCGCGCTTGCCGGCGATACCGCGAAGGTCGCGTTCACGGTGGACCGTGACGTAAAAATCGGCGACCAAACGCTGGTGGCCATCAAGACCGACACCGTTCTCGGCGAGAAGTCGCTGTCCGTCACGCCGAGGGGCGGCGGGCAATCGACCGTCATTCCGCTGGGTCGCACCACCACTCCGTACACCCTCAACACCGCGCTGCAGGATCTCGGGCAGAACACCAGCGAGCTCGACAAGCCCCGCTTCGAGCAGGCGTTGAACACCCTCACTGATGCGCTGAAGGACGCGACGCCTCAACTGCGGGGTGCGCTCGACGGCGTCACGGCCCTGTCGCAGAGCATCAACAAGCGTGACGAGGCGCTCGAACAGCTTCTCGCACATGCCAAGAAGGTCTCGGACACGTTGGCTCAACGCGCGGGCCAGGTCAATCAGCTCGTTCTCGACGGCAACCTGCTCTTCGCGGCGCTCGACGAGCGCAGGCAGGCGTTGAGCAACCTGATCGCCGGTATCGACGATGTCAGCCAGCAGCTTTCGGGCTTCGTCGCTGACAATCGCAAGGAGTTCAGGCCCGCGCTCGAGAAGCTGAACCTGGTGCTGGACAACCTCCTCGAGCGTCGCGAGCACATCGGTGAGGCGCTCAAGCGCCTGCCGCCGTATGCCACGACACTCGGCGAAGTGGTCGGTTCCGGGCCCGGCTTCCAGATCAACCTGTACGGATTACCGCCGGCCGCTATTGGGGAAGTGTTGTTCGACACGTACTTCCAGCCGGGCAAGCTGCCCGACAGCCTCTCCGACATGCTGAAGGGATACATCTCCGAGCGACTGATCATCAGGCCGAAGTCGCCATGACCTACGCCGACACCTCCCCGGACCGCAGCCGCTGGCTGCGGATCGGACTCGCGGCCGCGCTGGTCGTGATGCTCGTCGTCGGCGCATACCTGGTGTGGCCGTCACGTACCGGCAACAAAATCACGGCGTATTTCACATCGACCGTCGGGCTGTACCCGGGCGACGAGGTGCGCATCGTCGGCGTGCCGGTCGGAAGAATCGACTCGATCGAACCGCGCCCGAGCGACGTCAAGGTCACCGTGACGATCGACGACGGCATCAAGGTCGCCAACGACGCGAAGGCGCTGATCATTTCGCCGAACCTGGTGTCGTCGCGGTTCATTCAGCTGGCTCCCGCCTACACCGGAGGTCCGGCGCTGGGCGACGACGCCAGCATCGGCCTCGACCGCACCGCCGTGCCCGTCGAGTGGGACGAGGTCAAGGAGCAGCTGACGGCGCTGAGCCGCGAATTGGGCCCGCAGCAGGGCTCGATGCAGGGTCCGCTGGGCAATTTCGTCAACCAGGCCGCCGACACCTTCGACGGCAACGGCGACTCGTTCCGGCAGGCGCTGCGCGAGTTGTCGCAGACTGCGGGCCGCGTGGGTGACTCGCGCACCGACCTTTTCGGAACGGTGCGCAACCTGCAGGTGCTCGTCAACGCCCTGTCCAACAGCAACGAACAGATCGTTCAGTTCACCAATCACGTGGCCTCGGTGTCACAAGTGCTCGCCGACAGCTCGGCCGATCTCGACAACACGCTCGGCGCGCTCAATCAAGCGCTCGGCGACGTGCGCGGCTTCCTCAACGACAGCAACGACGCGCTGATCAAACAGGTCCACAAGCTGACGGACTTCACCTCGATACTGACCGAACACAGCGACGACATCGAGCAGATCCTGCACATCACGCCCAACGGACTTGCGAACTTCTACAACATCTACAACCCTGCACAGGGCACCGTCGGCGGTCTGCTGACGCTGCCGAACTTCGCCAACCCCGTGCAGTTCCTCTGCGGCGGTGTCTTCGACGCCAATATCTCCGTCGACAACTACAAGCGCGCCGAGATCTGCAGGCAGCGCATGGGTCCCGTGCTACGGCGTATCACGATGAATTTCCCGCCGCTGCTGTTCCACCCCATCAACAGCATCACCGCGTACAAGGGTCAGATCATCTACGACACCCCGGCGACCGAGGCCAAGGCGCAGACGCCGGTGCCGTACCTGCAATGGCAGCCGGCACCAGGAGTCAACCCGCCGAAGCCCTCGGCGGCAACCGATCTCAGCTCGCTGATGGCGCCGCCCGCGCAGTCGACATCGCATGCCGGCGGTCCGGAGGCGGCCCCCGTGCCAGGCCCGGTCGATCCCAACGCACCCGCTGCGGGTGATCCGAATGCGCCCGCTCCCGCCGCTACGGAACCGCTACCTGTCGAGGGAGGTGGCTGATGCGAAAACATTTGTGTGACAAGGCATCTCGGGTCGCGATACGAGCCGTCGCGATCTCCGCGGGCGCCGCGCTGCTGACCGGCTGCTCCTTCGGAGGGCTGAACTCACTAGACATGCCGGGTACGGCGGGCCACGGGGCGGGTGCCTACAAGATCATCGTCCAGCTGCCCGATGTCGCGACGTTGCCGCAGAACTCGCCGGTGATGGTCGACGACGTGACGGTCGGCAGTGTGTCGGGTATCGACGCGGTACAGCGGTCCGACGGCACGTTCTACGCGGCGGTCCAGCTGTCGTTGGACAGCGACGTCAAGCTGCCGGAGAACGCGACCGCGAAGGTGGCGCAGACCTCGCTGCTGGGCTCGCAGCACATCGAGCTCGCGGCGCCGACCGACGGTAAGGGAGTCGGACAGCTCAAGAACGGTTCGCAGATCCCGCTCGACCGCACCGGCCGCTACCCGACCACCGAGGAAGTGCTGTCCTCGCTCGGCGTGGTGGTGAACAAGGGCAATCTCGGTGCGCTGCAAGACATCACCGACGAGACCTATAACGCCGTCGCGAGCCGCCAGGGTAGCTTCACCGACCTGGTGCCGCGGCTCGCCGAGCTGACGACGTCGCTGGATCAGCAGACCAGCGACATCATCGCGGCCGCCGACGGGTTGAACCGTTTCGCGGGAATCCTCGCCCGCAGCAAGGACAGCCTGGGTCGCACGCTGGACACCCTGCCCGCCGCGCTGGAGGTGCTGAACAAGAACCGCGGCAACATCGTCGACGCGTTCGGCGCCCTGCAGCGATTCGCCGCCGTTGCGTCCAACATCCTGGCGAAGACCAAGGACGACTTCGCCGCCGACTTCAAGGACCTGTTCCCCGTCATCAAGTCGTTGAACGACAACGTCGACATCCTGATCAAGGACCTCGAGTTCCTGCCGACATTCCCGTTCCACTACCAGTATTTGAGGCGGGCCGTCCGCGGTGACTACCTCAACGTCTATGTGACCTTTGATCTAACGCTGCGCCGCCTCGGCGAGTCGGTGTTCACGACCTCGTGGGGCCTGGATACGAACATGGCTCACATGAACGAGGTCATCAACCCGCCGGACTTCCTGACCGGGTCGCTTGCCAACCTGTCCGGTCAGGCCGCGGATCCGTTCAAGATCCCGCCGGGCAGCGCGACACAACACGACGAGGGACCCTGATGCTCGACCGGTTGACTCGTATCCAGCTGACGATCTTCGCGATCGTCACGGTGCTCACCGTCACCGCCATCACGATCTTCTATCTCCACCTGCCTGCCGCGGTCGGCATCGGCGCTTACAAGGTGGACGCAAATTTCGCTGCGGGCGGCGGCATCTACGAGAACGCCAACGTCACCTACCGGGGCGTGACCGTCGGCCGCGTCGAGTCGGTCGGGCTGACGAACGACGGCGTCGTCGCCCATATGCGGCTGAACAGCGGCACGCCCGTGCCCGACAACGTCACCGCCACGGTGAAGAGCGTCTCGGCCGTCGGTGAGCAGTACATCGATCTCGTGCCGCCGGAGAATCCGTCGCCGGAGAAGTTGCGCAACGGCGCGAACATCGGTCAGGACCGTACGGCGATCGGTCAGGACATCTCCGGCCTGCTCGACGAGTCCGAACGGCTCGTCGCGAGCGTCGGCGACACCCGGCTGCAGGACCTGCTCCGGGAAACCTTCAAGGCGTTCAACGGATCCGGCCCGGAGTTGGCGCGGCTGATCGAGTCTTCGCGGCTGCTGGTCGATGAGGCGAACAACAACCACGGGCAGACGACACAGCTGATCGACCAGGCCGGCCCATTCCTCGACGCCCAGATCCGCGGCGGCGACGACATCAAATCGCTGGCCGACGGACTGGCCCGGCTGACCGGCGAGGTCGCCAACGCTGATCCGCAACTGCGCACGACCCTGCAGACGGTGCCGGGGGCCACCGAGGCGGCCAACGAGACGTTCTCCGGCATCCGGCCGTCGTTCCCGGTTCTCGCGGCCAACCTCGCGAACTTCGGCAGGATCGGCGTCATCTACAGCAAGTCATTGGAGCAGGCGCTGGTGATCTTCCCGGCCCTGATTGCCGCGCTGGTGACCGTCGCAGGCGGGGTGCCCGCCGACGAGGGCGGAAAGCTCGACTTCAAGATCCACCTGCAGGATCCGCCGCCCTGCAACGTGGGCTTCATCCCGGCCACCCAGATCCGTTCGCCCGCCGACACCACGCTGCGCGACATCCCGCCGGACCTGTACTGCAAGACCGCACAGAACGATCCCTCGGTCGTGCGTGGTGCGCGCAACTATCCCTGCCAGGAGTTCCCCGGCAAGCGAGCACCCACGATCCAACTCTGCCGCGACCCCAAGGGCTACGTGCCGATCGGCAGCAACCCGTGGCGGGGACCGCCGATACCGTACGGCAGCGAGCCGATCACCGATCCGCGGATGATCCTCCCGCAGAACAAGTTCCCGTTCATTCCGCCTCAGGTGGATCCGGATCCCGGGCCTCCGGTGGTGGCGTTGCCGCCGGGAGTTGCGCCGGGGCCAGGGCCGGCTCCGCACGGGCCGTTCCCGCTGCCGGTCCCGCCGAACGAGCCGGGACCGCTGCCGTCGCCGTTCCCGTTCTTCGCGCCGCCCGATCAGGTGGT
>DATEIG010000330.1:0-2152 GCA_035279185.1 Mycobacterium sp. | reverse complement strand
CCGCATCGATCAAGTAGTCGCCGGTGAACGCTCGAACCTCCGACAATGTCGGCGGCGCGCTGGAGGCCATCGATCAGACTCCACGCAGGACGACTTCGTTGGCCGCTTCGGTGAGCGCGAACGTTCCGCCCGCAGTCGACGCCGCCTCTCCCGTCGACCGCAGGCGGTCACCTATGCGCCGCGCTGCCGCGTCGACCTCGGCATGCAGCGCGCGCACCGCCGCGGACGTCGCACCCAGGCCTCCACTGACACCAGGCGACGCCGAGACGGCCGACTCGGCAAAGCGCTCACATTCGACGCCCAACCAGGCGAGCCCCGAGCTGTCTACGCTGATCACCCCCACCCATCAACGGTAAAGCCGCTCAGACGGCCGTCATGCAGAAGTTTGCGGGCACCGAGATCGACGAAATGGTGGCCTCGTCTCGCACTTGTGCGCCCATATGTCGGTTTGGGCGTCAGGGAGGTCTGCCAGAATGGCCGCCATGCGCGTCTACCTGGGCTCTGACCACGCGGGCTTCGAACTCAAGAACGAGATCATCGAGCATTTGAAGAAGAACGGGCACGAGCCCATCGACTGCGGCGCCTACACCTACGACGCCGAGGACGACTACCCGGCGTTCTGTATCGCGGCGGCGCTGAAGACCGTCGGCGACGGCGACAGCCTCGGCATCGTGATCGGCGGCTCCGGCAACGGCGAGCAGATCGCCGCCAACAAGGTGCCCGGTGTGCGCTGCGCGCTGGCGTGGAGCACCGAGACGGCCAAGCTCGCCCGCGAGCACAACAACGCTCAGGTGATGGGTATTGGCGGACGCATGCACACCGTCCCCGAGGCGCTCGAGATCGTCGACGCCTTCCTTTCCGCCGAGTGGTCGAAAGCCGAACGGCACCAACGCCGTATCGACATCCTCAAGAAGTACGAAGAGACGCACGTCCCACCCGCCGTGCCCGGCGCGCCGTCCTAAATGCCAGAAGGACACACACTCCACCGGCTGGCACGGCTCCACCAGCGCAAGTTCGGGCGCGCGCCCGTCATCGTCTCCAGCCCGCAGGGCCGCTTCGCCGACGGTGCCGCCGCCGTCGACGGCCGGGTGTTCAAGAAGGCCAGCGCCTGGGGCAAGCACCTCTTTCACCACTATCAGGGCGGCCACGTCGTCCACGTCCACCTCGGCCTGTACGGCAAGTTCAGCGAGTCCGCAGTGCCGATGGCGCCCCCGGTCGGTCAGGTCCGGATGCGCATGGTCGGCCCGGAGTTCGGCACCGACCTGCGCGGACCCACGGTCTGCGAGGTCATCGAGGAGCCTGACGTCGACGACGTCATCGCCCGCCTCGGACCCGACCCGCTGCGCCGCGACGCCGACAGCTCGCTGGCGTGGGCACGAATTCGCAAGTCCCGCAGGCCCATCGGCGCACTTTTGATGGATCAGACAGTGATGGCGGGCGTGGGCAATGTGTACCGCAACGAGTTGCTGTTTCGCCATCGGATCGACCCCTACCGGCTGGGGACGAAAATCACCGAGGACGAGTTCGACGCGATGTGGACCGATCTCGTCGCGCTGATGGCCATCGGGCTGCGGCGCGGCAAGATCATCACGATGGATCGGGCGGACGACCACGGCCTGCCGTCGTACCGGAAAGGCCGGCCGCGGACGTGGGTCTATCGCCGTGCCGGCGAGCCGTGCCGCGTCTGCGGAACCGAGATCCGCACCGCCGTGCTCGAGGGGCGCAACCTGTTCTGGTGCCCGACCGACCAGACCTAGGGGCAGCAGCGTCGGCGGAATGACGCGACAATCGGCGCGTGGAACTCATCCTCGTGGTCGTCGGAGCCATTGTCGTCACGGCCATGGCGCACCGGCGCGGGCTCGAACCCGCGCTGATCATCGTCGTCATCGGCATCGTGGTGTCGTTTCTGCCGGGCTTCGAGGCGCCCGAACTCGACTCGCACATCCTGCTGTCGGTCGTGCTGCCGCCGCTGCTGTACTCCGCCGCGCTGGACTTCTCGTTTCCGACGTTTCTGCGCAACATCAGGCCGATCCTCGGCCTCGGTGTCGGCCTGGTCGTCGTCACCGCGTTCGCGGTGGCGATGGTGTCGTCCTGGTTGGCGGTCGTCCCGCTCGCGTTCGGCACGGCGTTGGTGCTCGGCGCGATCGTGGCG
>DATEIG010000329.1:0-5302 GCA_035279185.1 Mycobacterium sp. | reverse complement strand
TATGGGCGTGATCAACACCGAAGGGCCACAGCCGCTGGACCTCTCGAATCCGAAGCCGGTTGACGCAGGCGAGCTCCGCCACAGGCTCGAAGCAGGGGAGTGGGTCGTCGACCTGCGGCAGCGGGTCGCGTTCGCCGCCGGACACCTCGCGGGCAGCTTGGGTTTCGAACTGTCCGGGTCGTTCGTCACCTACCTCGGTTGGCTGCATCCGTGGGGCACCCCGCTGACGCTGATCGCCGAGAACGAGGAGCAGATCGCCGAGGCACGAAGGGAACTGGCGCGGATCGGCGTCGACGACATCGCGGGCGCGGCAGACCTCGGCACCGCTGACAACGCTGGCGGGACGCGCAGTTACCGGGTGGCCGACTTCGCCGCGCTTGCCGACGTCATCGGCGACGGCACGGTGACTGTACTCGACGTTCGTCAGGTCGACGACTTCGCCGACTCCCATGTGACCGGCGCGCTGAACATCCCGCTTCACGAGCTGATCGACCGGATCGACGAGCTGCCGCGGAATCAGGCGTGGGTGCACTGCGCGAGCGGCTACCGGGCCTCCATCGCGGCGTCGATCCTGGACAGCCGAAGCCGCGACGTCGTTCTCATCGACGACGACTTCGACGAAGCGGAGGCGCAGGGCATCGTCGAGAGTTCACACGCCTAGTTGCACTCTCGGCGCATTTAACCCACGCCGAATTCCGTCAGCCTCAGTACTTTTCATGGTGTGACGCGTGAGGTGCATCTGCTGACCTTCGGTAACACCAGGTCGTCCGGACCGTGGCGACATCCCGAAATCGACAACAGCACAGCCGGTGTGCGTACGAGCCTGATCGAGCACGCTCAGACCGCTGAGGCCGGCGCCTTCGACGCGGTGTTCTTCGCCGACGGCCTCAACTACGGTCCGCCCGCAACGTGGGCGTACAAGACGACAGAAGACTTCGAGCCGCTGACGACGACTGCGGCGCTGTCGTCGGTGACCGAGAACATCGGCCTCGTGGTGACGGGCTCGGCGACCCTTCAACATCCGTATCACCTGGCACGACAACTACTTTCGCTCGACCACCTGAGCGGCGGGCGGTCCGGGTGGAACCTGGTCACCAGCTTCGCGCGCGCGGCCGCCGACAACTTCAGCGCGCGAGGGGTCGTCGACCACGACGAGAGGTACCGCATCGCCGAAGAAGCGATCGACCTCGTCAAGAAGCTGTGGGACTCGTGGGATGACGGCACGATCGTCGAAGACCGGCACACCGGCATCTTCAACGACGTCGACCGGATCCACGTACCCGACCACCACGGTCGGTACTTCGACAGCAGAGGGCCCATCGGCGCGGCCCGGTCGGTACAGGGTCAGCCGGTGATCTTCCAAGCGGGATCGTCGGACACCGGGCGGGTTTTCGCCGCCCGTCATGCGGAGGTGATCTTCACCGGTCAGGGCAACCGCGATCGCGCCCAGCGGTTCTACCGTCAGGTCCACGACGAGGCGGCCAGCCAGGGTCGCGCGCGGCCGCCCTTGATCACGCCGTCACTGCGATTCATCGTGGGCTCCACCGACGACGAGGTGGCGCGCATCGAACGGACGGCCTACGAGCACTTCAGCCCGGAGTATCAGGCCGGATGGCTGCTCGAGGTCGACGTCGACGTCACGGGAGCCGACCTGGACGGACCTGTGCCCGAATCGGCGTTTCCCGACAGCACGGAAACGCATCAGACCGCGCTCGCCGGATACCGGTTCCTCGCGAGCGAGGGCAACCCGACCGTGCGGGAGTTCCTCTACCGCACCGTCAGCGGGTGGGGCGCACGGGTCTTCGGCACGCCCGAGCAGATCGCCGACGAGATCGAAGCCTGGTTCACGTCGCGCGCTTCGGACGGGTTCGTGCTGCAGGGGTCCGGGTTGCCCGGACAATTCGAGGATTTCGTCGAACAGGTCGTGCCCATATTGCGCAAACGGGGGCTGTTCCGGCAGGAGTACACGGGGTCGACGCTTCGACATCATCTCGGGCTCGACGTTCCACCGAACAGATACGGGCTCACCGCATGACCAATCCCTATGTGCTGATGGCCTTCACGATGTCGACCGTGTCGCACGGGAACTTCGGTATGTGGCGCCATCCGGCGGACCGCACCGCCGAGTACACCGACCTGCGGTACTGGGTCGAACTGGCCCGGCTTCTCGACGACGGCGGCTTCGACGGGCTGTTCATCGCCGACGCCGTCGGTCAACTCGACGTCTACGGCGGCGACGCCCGCGCCGCACTGAGCCACGGGATCCAGACGCCGGTCACCGATCCGCTTCTCGCTGTGTCGGCCATGGCCGCCGCGACCGAGCACCTCGGGTTCGGCATCACGGTGTCGACGACGTATGAAAGCCCTTACCTGTTGGCGCGGAAGTTCAGCACGCTCGACCACCTCACGGGCGGTCGTGTCGGCTGGAACATCGTCACGTCGCTGCTCGACAGCGCCGCGCGCAACATCATCGGGCGGGACCGGCAGATCCCGCATGACGAGCGCTACGCGATGGCCCGCGAATTCCTCGAGGTGACCTACAAGCTGTGGGAGGGCTCGTGGGAGCCGGGCGCGGTCGTGCGAGACCGTGAGCGCGGGGTTTTCACCGATCCGACGAAGGTGCACGCGATCGAGCACGAGGGGCAGTACTTCAGTGTGCCCGGCGCTCACCTCGTGGAGCCGTCACCACAGCGCACACCGGTGCTGTTCCAGGCAGGCACCTCACCCGCCGGGCGGGAATTCGCCGCGGGCAACGCGGAACTGGTGTTCGCCAGTGATCCGCGACCAGATCTGCTGCGCGCCAACATCGACGACATCAAGCGGCGTGCGATCGCCCATGGCCGCAAGCCGGACTCGATCAAGTTCCTCACCTCGATAGAGATCGTGGTCGACAGCACGGATGCGGCTGCACAGGCGAAGGCCGCGGATCTGGCCAGGTATCACGATCTCGAAGGTGGGCTGGTGCTGCTGTCGGCGCTGTCCGGCGTCGACTGGTCGTCTTACGGCGTCGACCGCCCGATCGAACAGTTCGACACCGACGCCAGCCGGTCGATCCTGTCGTCTGTGGGCGACTCCGATGAACGCCGACGGCTGACGCTGCGCGACTACGTCGGCGGGCTCGGCGGATTCGGCGGTCAGCTGTTCGTCGGCTCCGCACAGACGGTCGCAGACGAACTCGACGTGTATGCCCAGCGCGCCGGGGTCGACGGTTTCAACATCGCCTATCACGTCACGCCGGGCAGCTTCGCCGATGTGGCCGAGCACCTGATTCCCGAGTTGCGGCGGCGGGGCCGAGTACGTGAGCGAGACGCCGGGACCACCTTGCGGGAGCGGCTGTTTCCCGCTGGCTCGCCTCTGCTGCCCGACGACCATCCCGGCGCAGCGTTCCGGCGAAAAGAATCGCGTCGATTTGATACCTCTATCCCCGAATAGGTCTGCGGCACAGTAAGTGTCAGTCACACGTGCAGAAAAGAGATCATCATGTCCACACCCGTTCGACCCGACATCGCATTGGGTTCGGTGCCCGCGGCCGAGGAAACAGGCCTCGAGCGGAACGCCATCGGCTTCTGGGGAGTCTTCGCGCAGGGCCTCGCCGCCGCGGCGCCCAGCGTCGCCGTTGCGGTCGTACCGTATTCGCTGTTCGTCGCCGCGGGCAAAGGTGCCGCGTGGGCGGTGCTCGTCGGCCTGACCATCACCGTCCTGATCGCTGCAACGATCAGCTTCCAGGCCAAGCGCACCGTGTCCTCTGGGTCGCTGGGCACCTACACCGGAAACGGGCTCGGCCCGGGCTTCGCGTTCGCGGCCGGGTTCTCACTGTTGTTGGGATACATCGGATTCGCCATCACGGGAACCCTCGGTGGCGTGCTGTATCTGGACTCCTTCCTGGAATCCATCGGTCTCGGCTCCCAGGCGGCGTGGTTCAAGCTGTTGCTGGTGGTCGTGATCGTGGCGGTCGCCAGCTACCTGCCGTACCGCGGAGTCGCGCTGGCGGCCAAGTACGAGTTGGTGTTCGAGCTGATCGCCATCGCGTCGATACTCGTGATCATTGTCGGCGCCTACGTCACCTACGGGTTCCGGATCGACTCCGAGCAGTGGAGTATCGGACATCTCGGGACCAGCGCCACGTTCATCGCGGCAGTGACGGCGGTGGGCTCCTACGCCGGGTTCGAGAGCGTCGCATCTCTGGGCGCCGAGGCCAAGGACGCGCACCGCAACATCGCGCGGTCCCTGCTGAGGGTGGTGCTGCTGCTCGGTGTGCTCTACATCGTCGCCACCTACCCGCAGGTGCTGTTCTTCGACGGTATCGACGGCGACAACGCGGTGCTGCCCCAGCTGGCCGACGCGGCCGGTGTCTCCTGGGTCAACTACGCCGTCAGCGCGGCCGTCGCCGTCGCGTTCATCGTGTTCGTGACCGCGGTGACCACCGCCGCGGCGCGATCGCTGTTCACATTCGCCCATGAGGGCGCGCTGCCGAAGGTCTTCGCGAAGGTGCACCCGACACACAAGACGCCGTGGACGGGTATCGCGTTCATCGGTGTGCTGGCGTTCATCTTCTCGGCGGTGGCGACGTTCAGCTCGACGGGGCGGCTGGTGTTCGAGGTCTACGGCGGCTACGTGGCGACGTGGGGTTTCTTGATCAGCTATCTGCTGGTGGTGATCGCCACCCCGATCTGGCTTCACCGGATCAAGGCGCTGACGCCCGCACGCCTCGCCGTATCCGTCGCTGCGACACTGGCTTTGGGCTATGTCATCTTCAGCAACTTCTACCCGGTGCCCGAGTTCCCGTTCAACATCCTGCCGTTCATCTACGGAGGCATCCTGCTGGCGGGGCTCGCCTGGTACTGGTACCTCAAGTACTCAAGGCCCGAGGTTGCCAAGCGGGTCGGCACCATCCAGACGCTGTCGGAAGCCGAGCAGCAACGGCTCGCCGACGAAGGCATCGTCGAGGTGCTTGGTGAGGACGATTCCGCTCGTGCCTCGCACGGCGACGACGACCCGGAGACACAGCAGAGGGAGAAAGAGCCGGTCGCACCGTGACGGTCGCCGCGCCGGTCACCGCAACGGACAGCGCCGCTGTGTGGCGCAGGCGGGCCGCGGAGGTCAAGGCGAAACTGCGGACCACCGCCGCTGAACGGGACCGCGCGGGACGGAAACCCGTCGGGGAGATCGGCTGGCTCAAAGACGCTGAGCTGCTGGGCATCCTGATACCGCAGGAGTACGGCGGCGGCGGCGCGGCGTGGGCCGACGTCGCCGCCGTCCTTCAGCTGATCGCAGAAGCGGACTCCTCGATCGCCCATGTGCT
>DATEIG010000328.1:0-6650 GCA_035279185.1 Mycobacterium sp. | reverse complement strand
ACAACCCCGTCACGCGACGCGCAACGGGGTTGTGCGGCCCAGCTCAGACGGCGAGGAGACGCTCGAAGAAGTCGCGATAGCGCTGAAGGGCCAGCCGGAGATCCTCGGTCGAGACCTGCTCGCCGCGGCTCCACTGCTCCTCCAGCCCGGAGCGGGCGTTGGCGAACCCGGCCGTCAGCCGGTCGACGACGTCGGCCACCAAGCCGTCGGCCTTCTGCACGCAGTCGCGCGGATCGTCGACGAACGCCGCCTGCACCTCGGTCCACCGCGAGCGGAAGCCAGACAGGTCGCCGTCGCCGAAGAGCGACCGATCGCTTCCCGTCGAGGCGGCCGCGTGAACCGGCGCGCCCTGGTCGTGGGACGCCGTTGCGGATCGATCCGGCGACATCGGCGACCCTTCCGTCAGTGGCTCGTGACCGACGGGCTCGTGACCGATGTCGTCCTGGGCGGTGTGTCCCGGGCCGACATGATCCGTTGCGCCTCTTTCCTGCCCGAGGCGCTGTCGGGAGTCGTCCCCAACCGGTGCCGTCGGATCACTGAATGTCGGCTCTGAACTCGGCACCGCGCCCCGGTGGGCGTCGGTCATGTCGGTCGCGCTCATCGTCTCGGGCTGCGTCTCATGCGCGGTCATGCGTCTGCCTCCTGAATTGGTCGTCGGTGTGCATCTGCGGGCTGTCCCCCAGATGACGGTCGCTGTGCAGATGCGCGTCGTTCTGCACGTCGCGGTCGTCCCGCACGTGCCCATCGGCGTGGGTCTGCGATTCGGTGCCGAAGTCCGACCCGAGCAACCGGTCGAAGAGCGCGCGATAGTGCACGAATGCCTGTCGGGCGGCCTCGGTTTCGATCTGCCCGTCGTGATGGGACTGGTAGATCGAATGCGCGCTGCGATAGTTGTCGACGATGTCGGGATGGTCGACGGAGATGTCGGCCGCACGCGACTCGAAGTCGTCGATGGGGTAGCCCCGCTCACGCATCACGCGCGTCACCAGACGCTCCGCGCGGCCCACGGCTTCAGACGGCGCGTCGACGAACTCGGCCTGCACCTTCAGCCAGGTCGCCGCGTGTTCCTGGCGGGCTTCCGGTGTCAGCTCGACGATGTCGAGCTTCTTGCGCTTCTTCTCCCGTTGCAGCAGTTCAGCTTCCGCCGCGCGGTCGTCACCCAGTTCGCCGACGGTGCGTTCGTATTCGGGGCCGAAGTGCTCCCTCAACCGCTCCGAACGCTTGCGACGGCTCATGGACCACGCCACGACCGCGATCACGACTATCACCAGGACCGCGATGACGATCCATATCCACTCGGACATTTCATTGACCTCCTCGTCAATGCGGGGGTAGCCCGACATGATCGAACGGAAACGTCAATTTGTGATCCGGATCGCATAGCGTCAGGGTCCATGGCTCACGACGACTATCGCCTTGTGCGCGTCACGGTCGAGCGCGGAATTTGCCGCGCCACTGTCGATCACCCGCCCATCAATTTGCTGGATATGGCGCTCATGGATGAAATCGACCGTCTCGCAGATGAACTCGCGGCGGACGAGAGCGTGCGTGTGTTGATCGTCGACTCCGCCGATGCCGAATTCTTCATTGCGCACGCCGATGTCGAGCTCATCGCGCACCTGCCGGCCGACGACACGGGCCTGCACGACGAACTGTCGGCGTTCCACACGCTGATGGAGAAGTTCCGCACGCTGCCCGTCGCGACCATCGCGGTCATCGAAGGCGTCTGCCGCGGCGGCGGCAGCGAATTCGCGATGAGCTTCGACATGCGCTACGCCGCGCTCGACGCGGCGCGCTTCGGCCAACCCGAGGTGGCGGTGGGCATCATCCCGGGTGGCGGCGGCACGCAGCGGCTCCCCCGGCTTGTCGGCCGGGGGCGTGCGCTGGAGGTGATCCTCGGCTGCATGGACGTCGACGCCGCGACCGCCGAGGCGTGGGGTTGGGTCGACCGGGCACTGCCCGAAGGCGAACTGCGCCGGTTCGTCGACAAGCTCGCTGGCCGTATCGCCTCGTCACCGCGAGAGGCGATCTCGCGGGCCAAGCAGGCGGTGGACGCCGCACTCGACGGGCGCTACGACGTCACCACCGGCCTGCGCATCGAGGATCAGCTGATGCGGGAAGCGCTCGCCCAGCCCGTGGCCCGACAGCGGCTGCAGGCGATCCTCGACGCCGGCGCCCAGACCCGCGACTTCGAGCTGGGCCAGATTCGGCCCTGACTCAGCCGAGAACCAGGCCGTCGCCGTCGGCGCTGACGTTGACCGGCACCACGTCGCCGTCGTGCACCTCGCCGGCCAGCAGCATCTTGGCGAGCTGGTCGCCGATCGCCTGCTGGATGAGCCGCCGCAGCGGACGTGCGCCGTAGAGCGGGTCGAAGCCGCGCTCGGCCAGCCACTTCTTCGCGGGCAGCGACACCTCGAGGGTGAGCCGCCGCTGCGCGAGCCGCTTGGACAGCTGCTGCAGCTGGATGTCGACGATGTCGACCAGCTCCTCGGGGTTGAGCCCGTCGAAGATGATCACGTCGTCGAGCCGGTTGATGAACTCGGGCTTGAACGCCGAGCGCACCGCGGCCATCACCTGCTCCTCGGTCCCGCCTGCGCCCAGGTTGGACGTCAGGATCAGGATCGTGTTGCGGAAGTCGACCGTTCGGCCCTGGCCGTCGGTCAACCTGCCCTCGTCGAGCACCTGCAGCAGCACGTCGAACACGTCCGGGTGAGCCTTCTCGATCTCATCGAACAGGATCACCGAGTACGGACGCCGCCGCACGGCCTCGGTCAGCTGACCGCCCTGGTCGTAGCCGACGTAGCCGGGCGGCGCGCCGACGAGGCGAGCCACCGAGTGCTTCTCGCCGTACTCGCTCATGTCGATGCGGATCATGGCGCGTTCGTCGTCGAAGAGGAACTCCGCCAACGCCTTTGCCAACTCCGTCTTACCGACGCCGGTCGGGCCGAGGAACATGAACGAGCCGGTCGGCCGGTTCGGGTCGGCGACACCTGCCCTGCTGCGGCGCACCGCATCGGAGACCGCCTGCACGGCCTTCTTCTGCCCGACGACGCGCTTGCCGAGCTCGTCCTCCATGCGCAGGAGCTTGGCTGTCTCGCCCTCGAGCATGCGGCCCGCGGGAATGCCGGTCCACGCCGACACCACGTCGGCGATGTCGTCGGGTCCGACCTCCTCCTTGAGCATGGCGTCTTCGTGGGCCGCAGCGTCCACCGACGCCGCGTCGAGTTTCTTCTCGACCTCGGGGATGCGGCCGTAGCGCAGCTCGGCTGCCTTCTCCAGGTTGCCGTCGCGCTCGGCGCGGTCGGCCTCGCCACGCAGCGTCTCGAGCTGTTCCTTGAGCTCGCGCACCACGTCGATGGCGCCCTTCTCGTTCTGCCACCGCGTGGTCAGCTCGGAAAGCTGTTCCTTCTTGTCGGCCAGTTCGGCGCGCAGCTTCTCCAGCCTTTCTTTGGAGGCGTCATCCTCCTCCTTGGCGAGCGCCATCTCCTCGATCTCGAGCCTGCGCACGACGCGCTCGACCTCGTCGATCTCGACGGGGCGCGAGTCGATCTCCATGCGCAGCCGCGACGCGGCCTCGTCGACCAGGTCGATGGCCTTGTCCGGCAGGAACCGCGCGGTGATGTAGCGGTCGCTCAACGTGGCGGCCGCGACGAGCGCGGAGTCGGTGATCCGAACGCCGTGGTGCACTTCGTAGCGGTCCTTGAGCCCGCGCAGGATGCCGACGGTGTCCTCGACCGAAGGCTCGCCGACCATCACCTGCTGGAAGCGACGCTCCAGCGCGGCGTCCTTCTCGATGTACTTGCGGTACTCGTCGAGCGTGGTGGCGCCGACGAGACGCAGCTCGCCGCGGGCCAGCATCGGCTTGATCATGTTGCCCGCGTCCATCGCCGACTCACCCGTGGCGCCCGCGCCGACGATGGTGTGCAGCTCGTCGATGAACGTGATGATCTGGCCGGCCGAGTTCTTGATGTCGTCGAGGACGGCCTTCAGCCGCTCCTCGAACTCGCCGCGGTACTTCGCGCCCGCGACCATCGAGCCGAGGTCCAGCGAGACCACGGTCTTGTCGCGCAGGCTTTCCGGCACGTCGCCCGCGACGATGCGCTGGGCGAGGCCCTCGACGATCGCGGTCTTGCCGACGCCCGGCTCGCCGATCAGCACCGGGTTGTTCTTCGTGCGACGCGACAGCACCTGCACGACGCGGCGAATCTCGGTGTCGCGCCCGATGACCGGGTCGAGCTTGCCTTCGCGGGCACGCTCGGTGAGGTCGGTGGAGTACTTCTCCAACGCCTGGTAGCTGCCCTCGGGGTCGGGGCTGGTGACGCGGGCACTGCCGCGCACCTTGACGAACGCCTCGCGCAGCGCCTGCGGCGATGCGCCGTGTCCGGTGAGAAGTTTGGCTGTGTCGCTGTCGCCTTCAGGAGTGGAGCCTGCGGAACGACCCGAACCCCCGGCCAGACCGACCAACAGGTGTTCGGTCGAGACGTACTCGTCGTCCATCTCGGTGGCAAGGTTCTGCGCTGCGGTGATCGCTGCGATCGATTCGCGGGACAGCTGAGGCTGCGAGTTGGCGCCGCTGGCGCTGGGCAGCCGGTCGAGGAGTCGTTGCGTCTCGGTGCGAATGGTCGCGGGGTCGACGCCGACGGCCTCCAGTAGGGGGGCGGCAATGCCATCGTTCTGAGTGAGCAGTGCCATCAACAGGTGGGCAGGCATGATCTGCGGGTTACCTGCGGTGGTCGCCGCCTGCAACGCCGCGGTCAGCGCAGCCTGGGTCTTGGTCGTCGGGTTGAACGAGTCCACGACACCTCCGATCGTCTGTGAAGAAATGCTTGTCGTAAGGCTCAACGCAGTCAAGGTTGAGTCTGTTCCACTCAAGTCTGTTTCTTTTCCGCGAACTTCGCGACCGAGCCTTCAAGCGAACTGGCAAATCGACACAAACGCGTCAATTACCGGCGGCAACGCCGTCGACCGCCTAGAGTCAGCTACGTCGCTGCGCCGTTTCGAGCCAGCCCGGTCTTTCCGCCTCCCATCCCGTGAAGGGCATTGACGTGGACATCAACACGATCACCGAGATCGTCCGGAGCCCGGCCGAGCCGCCGGGCAGCGACTGGCGCGACGGCGATGCCTGGTTGGCGGGCGGCACCTGGCTCTTCTCCGACCAGCAACCTGATCTGCGGCGGCTCATCGACCTGGTTCCGCTGGGCTGGGACGGCCTTGCGGCGGGCGACGACGGCCTCGAGATCGGCGCGATGTGCACGATCCGCAACCTCTACGAGTTCTCAGCACCCGCCGACTGGACGGCCGCACCGCTGCTGCGGACCAGTTGCGAGGCCTTTCTCGCGTCGTTCAAGGTGTGGAACACCGCGACGGTCGGCGGCAACATCGCCATGTCGCTGCCCGCCGGACCGATGATCACCCTGACGGTCGCGCTCGAGGCGACCTACACACTTCAGTCCACCGATGGATCGGAACGCATCGTCGACGCCGCCGACTTCGTCACCGGCAACCACGAGAACATCCTCGCGCCAGGAGAACTCCTGCGGAAGATCGACATCCCGGCCCGTGCGCTGCGACGGCGCCACACCCACCGCCGGTTCACGCTGACGCACCTCGGCCGGTCGACGATCTTCATGATCGCGACGCAGGGTGACGGCGATCTGCTGCTGACGATCACGGCGGGCACCACCCGTCCGGTTCGCCTGGCCTTCGACACCGTCCCCGACGCCGACGTCCTGACTCAGCGCATCCACGCGATACCCGACGACGTCTGGTTCGACGACCCGAACGGCACGCCCGATCATCGCCGACATCTGGCCGTGCACTTCGCCAACGAGATTCGGGAGGAACTGGCATGAGCTACACCGTCAACGGAAAGTCGTTCGACGAAGAGCCGCGGCCGGGACAGTGCCTCCGCACATTCGTCCGCTCGCTGGGCTGGCACGGCGTCAAGAAGGGTTGTGACGCAGGCGATTGCGGTGCATGCACGGTGTGGCTCGACGGCGACCCGGTGCACAGCTGCATCACACCGGCATTCCGGGCCGACGGCCGCGAGGTCACCACGATCGAGGGCCTCGGCAGTCCCGAGAATCTTCATCCCGTGCAGCGGCAGTTCCGCGACGCCCCCGGCTTCCAGTGCGGCTTCTGCACGGCAGGCATGATCATGACCTCGGCCACCTTCACCGACGAGCAGAAGCAGAACCTGCCCCGCGCATTGAAGGGAAACCTCTGTCGCTGTACGGGTTACCGGGCGATCGAGGACGCGATCAGGGGCGTCGCCGACATTGTCGAGGCCGCCCCCGGCGAGGCGGTCGGCACCAGCGTGGCCGCACCCGCGGGCACCGATGTCGTCACCGGCCGCGCCGAATACACGATGGACACCGAGATGGAGGGCATGCTGCACCTCAAGGTGCTGCACTCCCCGCACGCGCACGCCCGCATCCTGTCGATCGACAAGACCGCTGCGCTGGCGGTGCCCGGGGTGCACCGCGTGTACACGTGGGAAGACGTGCCGCGCAGGCGTTTCAGCACCGCTATTCACACCGATCACCTCGTCGACCCCGACGACACGCTGATGCTCGACAGCGTGATGCGGTTCGTCGGCCAGCGGGTGGTGGCCGTCGTCGCCGACTCGGTCGCCGCCGCGGAGGAGGGCT
>DATEIG010000327.1:0-11218 GCA_035279185.1 Mycobacterium sp. | reverse complement strand
GCACCTGGTGATGGACTCGTCCACCTACGGCGTTCCGACCAACTCGCCGAACGGATACCGCACCGAGGTGGACTACGCCACGCAGATGTCCTACAGCGGCATCTACGTCCACGCCGCGCCCTGGTCGGTCGGCAGCCAGGGCTACAGCAATGTGAGCCACGGCTGCCTCAACGTCAGCACGAGCAACGCGCAGTGGTTCTACAACAACACCAAACGCGGAGACATCGTCGAAGTCGTGAACACCGTCGGCTCGATCCTGCCCGGTGAGGACGGCCTCGGTGACTGGAACATCCCGTGGGACCAGTGGCGCGCCGGTAACGCGAACATCTGACGCCTCAACGTCTTTCGGTCACCGCGTGGTGGTCGGGGTGGGCGTCGGCGCCAGCGACAGCCCGGTGTAGATCTCGTCGAGCATCGTCGGCAGCATGGCCTGCGCCGTCGTCTGATCGTCGAGCGAGAGCGTCAGGTTGGTCCAGATGACCAGTGACACATTGTTGTCGGCGTCGTAGCCCATGAACGAGTTGAAGCCCGGCATCTCCCCGCCGTGGTAGTACATCGCGGCGGTCGGACTGAACCGCTGATACGAGATGCCGTAGCCGTACTGCTGCCCGTCGGGATTATCGGGATCCTCCGCCTGCAGGCTGTCCAGCCACTGCTTGTGGAACTCGGCGTTGAACACCTTGCCCGACACCAGAGCCCGCATCCAGGCCTCGAGGTCGGCAGCCGTGGAGATGGCCCCGCCTGCGGCGTGGGCGTACGACGGGTTCTGGTTGGTGTAGTCGACCGGCTGTAGCGTTCCGTCCCGCCCTGCCTCCGTGATGTCAGCGGGATAGCGCTTGTCCACCATGGCGTATTCCGAGCCCCCGTACATATAGCCGTGCGAGTACGGCGCCGGGATCGCGGTGTCGTCGATGGCGGGCAATGACGTCTGTCCGAGTCGCAGCGGTGCAAAGAGTCGCTCACGCATCTGCTCGCTCAGCGGGCGGCCGTCGACCTTCTCCGCGATCATGCCGAGGAGTGCGTAGTTGGTGTTGTCGTATTCGTAGGTGTGGTTCGGCGGATCGTTCGGGGGATGCGCGAACGCAATCGCCAGAACCTGTTGCGGCGTCCATGCTTTCGCCGGGTCAGCGTCGAGCTGCGCGGCCAATTCCGGTGCGCTCGTGTAGTTGTAGAGGCCACTGCGCATCTTCAGCAGGTCGGCGACGGTGATCTGTGCGCCGTTGGGGACGTCGGGCACGTAGTCGGACACCGGGTCGGTGAACTTCAGCTTGCCGTCCTGGGCCAGGAGCACGACGAGCGCAGCGGTCATGGTCTTGGTGTTGGATGCGATGCGGAAGTGGGTGTTCGCGGCGGGTGGCGTCTTCTGCCCCCGCTCCGTCGTGCCGACGGCAGCGGTGTAGCTGCCCTGCGGTGTGCGGATGAGGACGACGGCGCCGGGCACACCGAGATCCTTCGCGGCGTTCTCGACGACGGTCCGGAGCGAAGCCTGGTCGATCGACTTGAGGTTGGAGGGGAGAGGTGCCGAACCCGTCGTGGTGATCGTCGGCGAACCCGATTCGCTCGTCGAAACTGAGGTCGTCGACGAGCACCCCGCGACAGCGAGGGCGGTGAACGCCGCCGTCAACACCACCCGGGTCAGGCTCATCCGTCGCTCCTCGTTGGATGAATCGATCTTGACGAAGCCTAAGCTGCCAGGTCACATATTGTGGGGAAAGCAGACGGACGCACGAGGAGATGGCGTTTCGGGCCGATCCCTGCACCGGCCGTCGCCGTCTGACCGCGCGAAACCTTCGCGCAGCAGCGCAACGACGGCTGAGGTGCTTGAGGAAACGGGTGCGAAACGGCCGGGCCCCCTGCGAAAGTCACGTGGGTTCGGGTGTCAGTCGAGGAAGGGATTGCGTGACGGCAGCGGCTTGATGAGCGGGTCGAGCAGTTTGGCCGACTGCTCGGCGTTGAGGACATCGCCGGGGTGCAACGGGATGATCTCGCGCACCGTGTCGTCGTACTCCCAGACGTCCTCACCGATCAGTCGGCCCCGGTCGTCGTAAGGCCAGATCATGTGCTCGGCCGTCTTGACCAGGTAGTAACCGTTGGGGTCGACCGGCGCGCCTTCGGCCGCCAGCACGTGGCCAGGCGTCTGCTGGTAGATCAGCGAAGTGGACACGATCATGTGGTCGCTGACGGCCAGCTTCTCGTCTTCGGCGTAGAAGATGCATTGCGCGGACTCCGACCATTCGTGGTAAACGGCCTTCACCGCCTCGGCGCCGTTGAGGGTCAGCGTTTTACCCAGCATGTTGAAGTGATAGACGGGCCGTTCAACGGTCATGTCGGGCGCGAAGATCTCCTCGTACCGGCCGGCCATTTCGAGATAGCGGTGCCGATTGTAGGCGTGCAGCAGATAGAGGTGACGGGGGTTGGTCGTCGTCTCGATCAGGCGTTCCACGGCGCAGTTGGTCTGGGTGATGTCGAATCGGTTCATGTCGGTTCCTTTCACGCTGTCGCGAACATCGTTCGCAGTTCGGATTTCTTGAATTTGCCGGTGGCAGAGCAGGGCAGCGCGGCGACGAATTCGACGCGATCGGGCAGCTGCCACTTGGCGAACTCCTGGGAAAGGTGTTCGCGCAGTTCTTCAGAGGTGGCCTTTGCGTCGTCCCGCAGCACAACGACGGCGAGTGGGCGCTCGCCCCAGCGGTCGTCGGGCACGGCGATCACGGCGGCCTGAGCGACCGAGGGGTGCGACATGAGGTGGTTCTCCAGGTCGACCGAGGAGATCCACTCACCGCCGGACTTGACGAGATCCTTTGAGCGGTCGCAGATGCGGATGCAGCCGTGCCGATCGATGCGCACCACGTCGCCGGTCCGGAACCATCCGTCGTCGGTGAAGTTCTCGGTACCCCGGCCGCCGTGGTAGCGGGCTGCCA
Organism: Mycobacterium sp.; assembly: GCA_035279185.1. Taxonomy (GTDB): domain Bacteria; phylum Actinomycetota; class Actinomycetes; order Mycobacteriales; family Mycobacteriaceae; genus Mycobacterium. The sequence continues at coordinate 8,297 of DATEIG010000327.1, read as the reverse complement.
CCCAGGGTCCGCGCACCTCGAGCTCACCCATGGCCGCGTCGTCCCAGGCGATTATTCCGCCGTGGTCGTCGCGGGCGCGGATCTCGAAGAACGGGCTGGCCACCCCCTGGCGCGTGCGGTAGCCGTACCGCTCCTCCTGTTCGAAGGTGTCCAGGTGGCTAGGCAGCCGGCAGACTGCTCCCAGGGGTGCGGTCTCGGTCATTCCCCATGCCTGCACGACGGTCAGCCCATGGCGGTCGAATCCCTCCAACATGGACCGCGGGACCGCCGCGCCTCCCACGATCAGCCGGTCCAACTCTGGCAGCTTCCATCGATTGGGCTCGGCGTCGAGCGCGGCGAGCATGCCCATCCACACCGTGGGAACGCCCGCGGTCATCGTCACGTGCTCGGACTGACACAGGTCCAGCAGGCTCTCGGGGTCTAGGCGCGGCCCCGGCAACACCAGCCGAGCACCGGCGAGTGCCGCGGTGTAGGGCAGGCCCCAGGCATTTGCGTGAAACATCGGTACGACCGGAAGGACGGTGTCCCTGGCCGACACCGAGAGCTGGTCGGGCAGTGCCGCGACGAGCGAATGCAATACCAGGGCGCGATGGGAGTAGACGACGCCCTTGGGGCGGCCGGTGGTGCCGGACGTGTAGCACATCGCCGCCGGTTGACGCTCATCGGGTGCAGTCCATTCGAGTGGTTCGGCATTCGCCAGCAGCGACTCGTAGTCGCGTGTTCCCGCCGGAGGCTCGCCGGTGTGTGTGACAACGATGACGTGCGCGAAATCGGTTGCGGCGCAGAAGCTGTCGAATACGTCCAGCAGCGATTCGTCGACGACGATCACTCGGTCCGCGGCGTCGTTGACGATGAAGCGAAGTTCGTCGGGGAACAGCCGCGGGTTGAGGGTGTGGATGACAGCACCCATTGCGGGCACCGCGAAGTACAGCTCCAAGTGCTCACTCTGGTTCCACATCAGGGTGGCGACCCGGTCGCCGACGCCGACGCCCAACGCGCGCAGCGCGCCGGCGAGTCGGCGAGCGCGCGAGGCGCAATCACCGAAGGTGGTCCGACTCACCGCACCCGATGGCCGACGCGAGATCACCGTCTGACCGGCGTGGAACCGCTCAGCCCGTTCGACGATGCCGGTCAACGTGAGCTGGTGGTGGTCCATGCTTCCGCTGGTGATGTCGGAGCTCATGAGCTGGCCTTTCTGCGGTTCGACGCGGTGGTGTGCAGGGCGGTGACTTCCGGTGGGGCCGTGTGTCGGGAGGCGTGTTCGGCGAGCTCGGCGAGACCGGCCCGCAACGAGTCGAGAATCGTCCAGGGATCGTCAACCAGTTCGCGGTCGACGACGACGCCGAATTCGAGCGAGTCCTGGTAGCTCATCACGGTGATGTTGATCCCGATGCCGTCGAGCACACCGGACACCGGGACTTGGGCGTGCTGGCGGGCGCCGCCCAGATACAGAGGCGTCGATGGACCGGGAACGTTGGAGATCATCACGTTCGCCGGCTGATTCAGGCCCCGCATTCCCGCCAGTCGCGAGGTCGCGCGGGCGGCCTGCGCCAGTAGGGCGGGCGGGATGAAGTGGTTGGCGTCTTGCAGCAGTGACGCCGGCAGCGCGCGCTGACGCTGTTTCGCCGTTCGCATCGCGTCGCTGATGCGAGCCAACCGCCGCACCGGGTCGGCCTCGTCTGTCGGTAGCTCGGTGAGCATCACCGACACCCGATTGCCGAACGTGCCCTTCTGCTCCGGGGTGCGCACCGACATCGGCACGAAGCCGGCGAGTGGCTCGGCGGGCAGTTCCCCGCGCTCGTCGAGCCAGGAGCGCAGTGCGGAGGCGCAGATCGCGACGACGACGTCGTTGACGGTGCACCCGAAAGTGTTCTTGATCGCCTTGACCTCGGGCAGCGACATCGACCCGAACGCGACGCGACGGTGCGGGGACACCCGGGCTTGGAATCTGGTGCGGGGGGCGGTGGTTCCGCCACCCGTTGCCGTCAGCGCGTCGGACGTCGCCGGCAGCACCCGCTTGAGCGCCCGGCCGGTGCGCGCGACGAGCTTCACGCCGGGAAGGTGGCGGATGGTGGGAACGTCATCGAGGTGCGGCAGTGCCGTCGGACCAGCGCGCATCATCCGCAGCGGCTGGCGCATCAGGCCGATCAACCCGCGGCCGAGCATCTCGACATCGGACGGAAACGGCTCGGCGACCACCGGAGGCGCTGGGTCGGGTTCGCGGTCGGTGGTGTCGTCGAGCAAGATGCTCATCACCTCGGCGCCCGACACCCCGTCGACCGCCGCGTGATGCATTTTGGTGAGCACCGCCACCCGCTGCCCGTTGTCGAGTCCTCCGATGACATAGACCTCCCATAACGGGCGTGCCCGGTCGAGTTGGCGGCCGATGATTCGAGCGACCTGTTCGGCGAGCTGTCGGTCGGTACCGGGCGCCGGAAGCGCAAGTTCCCGAACGTGGTACTCGATGTCGAAGGTGCCGTCGTCGACCCAGTACGGGTAGTCGAGGGACAGCGGCACCGGTGCCAACCGCCAACGGAACGTGGGCAGCAGGTGGAGGCGCCGGCTGATCAGCTCTGCGACAAGCGCCGCATCGAGTGGGCGGCCGGAATCGGTGCGGGCGTCATAGATTCCGAGAACACTGACGTGTCCCTGCACGCGATCGTTCTCCATGGCCAGGAACTGAGTGTCGAGGCTTGTCAGTTGTCGCATGAGTTGATGATGTGCGAGAAGACCCCACCGCCTCTTGTCCGCGAACGCCAACGCTGAACCCGGCTCTTGTCGAATATCCGCACCACTCAGCGACGGGCGGCGCTAGCGTGCAGCTCATGGAGCCGAGCTGGGACGGAGTCCAGCGCAATGACGAGCGCCGCGTGTGGGCGACGGTACTGCGGCCGGCGGCCGGCGAGTTGGCCGAGCGCGCCGGCGAGATCGCCGCCGCGGCCAATGTTCACACCAGCGCGCTGTTGCCTGAGCTGCTCGTCAGCGCAGAGGCGCTGGAGGTCAATCGCTCGAGCACCGAGGCCAGTATCCGGGATTTCGCCGCAGTGCTCATGGAGGGGGCTGACCCCGCCGCTACTGTCGATCTGCCCGCGGCGACTCTCGCCTACGCCCGCGACGGCGCCCAACACGGTGTCGAACTGACAACCTTGATGCGCAGCTATCGTCTCGCGCACGCCGTCATTGCGCGCTGCTTCAGCGAGATTCTCGACGTCCGAGCGGGCAACGCCGAGGATCGGAAACTGGCCGCTGAATTGGGGTCGGCGTGGATGTTCGCCTACGTCGACGCGGCCTTGTGCCAGGCCGAGCAGGTCTACACGGCCGAACGCGACCGCTGGTCACGCAGCGCTGCGGCAAGCCAAGTCGAGACGATCACCACGATTCTGGCCGGTCAACCCATCGACAACGACGTGGCGACACGGCGTCTGCGCCACGAAGTCCGGCGATGGCACATCGCCGCCGTCGCGTGGCTCGACACCCACGAGGAGGGAAGGAACACCCAGGCGATCCTCGAAGCGGCCATCCGCGATATCGCGTCCGCGATCGGCAACCAGAACCCGCTGCTGTATCCGCTCGGAATTCTGTCGGTCGCGGCTTGGGTCAGCTCGCACAGCGAGACTCCCTCAAAAGTGTTGGACGAGTTGCGAATTCAAGCAACGGCTGCGCCTGGGGCCCGTGTTGCGATCGGCGAGCCCGGTCATGGGCTGGCGGGCTTCCGCTCGAGTTACGTCGAAGCACTCGAAGCCCAACGGATCGCCCGGCTCGCGCAGCGGCCGGTGGGAACGATCACGCGGTACCGAGCCGTCGCGTTGCGCGCCATCGCCACGGTCGACATCGAACAGTCGCGAACGTTCGTGCGGCGCGAACTCGGCCGGCTCGGCGAGACGGACGAGACCACTCGCCGGCTCGCGGCCACCGTGCGCGCGTTCCTCGAGGAGAACTGCAGCCGTGGCAGAACCGCCAAGCGGCTCCACGTTCACGAGAACACCGTCGCCTACCGGATCCGTCAGGCCGAGGAGCTGCTGGGCCGGCCCGTCGACAAGCGCACCCTTGAACTCCGGGCCGCATTGGCGCTGGCCGACGTGGTTGTGGACCACACCGAGGTCACGCCCCGAATCGGGGACCTGCGGACCTCGCTAGCGGACTGATCGCCGGTCGAGCATCGCATCGCGGACTCGGCCCGCCCCGGCCCACCGCGCGAGGTCGCCGATGAGCAGAGGTGCCACCGCGCCGATGCCGACCAGCATCCGCAGGCCGGCCGACGCGACGGTCGTTTCTGTCGTGCCGCGCTCGACCGCATCGGCTACCGCGCGGGCGACATCCTCCGGTGAGCTGGTGCCGAAATACCGGGGAAGGGATACGCCCGTATCGGCCAGCATGCCGGCGTCGCGGACCGGCCCGGGGAAAACGGTCGAGACACCGACGCCGGAGCCTCGGAGTTCCTGTCGCAGCGCCAGTCCGAGTCCACGCAGTCCCCACTTGGTGGCCGTGTACATCGTGCCGTTGCCCGGTGTCGCGATGAGCCCGGCGCCCGAGGAGATGAAGACGATGTGGCCGCGGCCGCGCCTGCGCATCGGTTCCATCGCCGCGCGAGCAAGGGCGGCGGGGGCCAACAGGTTGACGCGGACCGCGTGTTCCATTTGCGCGTCACTCAACATGCCCAGGTCCTCCGGGATGCCCACGCCGGCGTTGGCGACGAGTACGTCGACCGCACCCGCTCGGTCGACCAGGGCGCGTACCTCGTCCAGGTCGGTGAGATCGGCGGTCAGTGCTCTTGTGGTAGGACCAAGCAGGCCGACCAGCCGGCGCAATTCTGGCTCCCGCCTACCCGTGAGCGTGAGACGGCAACCCCGCGAGGCCATTTCGTGAGCAATGGCGCGGCCGATGCCGCCGGTCGCACCTGTGACCAAGACGCTGCGTCCGTCGAGCTTCATCGTTGATACCTTGTCACTTCGTCAACTCGGCGAGCCGGGTGGCCGCCCAGCGGGCCACGGGCGGGGCGGTGCGCGAGAGCAGATACGACAGATGCGCCTCGGCCGCGACGGGGGCGAGGCACCGGTCCCTGTCAACAGCACGAAGAACGTTGCGTGCGACACGCTCTGGCGGGTAGCCGCGCTTCTGGTATGTCGATGTCAGACGGTTGCGCCGTTGCTCAGCGTCGCCGTCGCCGCGGATAGCACTGTTCTGTGTGATGGCGGTGTTGATGACGCCGGGGCACACAGCAGTGACACCGATGCGATGCGGAGCCAACTCCATGCGGAGCGCCTCAGACAATCCCAGTACCGCGAATTTCGTTGCGCTGTAGGCAGTCAGCTGCGGGTTGGCCAGCAGACCCGCGGCCGACGACAGGTTGACGACGTGGCCTCCGCGGCGGGCGTCGATCATCGCGGGCAGGAAGGATTGGCAGCCGTGAACCACGCCCATCAGATTGATGCCGACCAACCAGTCCCAATCCTTGACGCTGGTATCGAGGAATCCGCCGACCAGACCGACGCCGGCGTTGTTGATCAGCAGGTCGACCGCACCGTAGAGGTCGAGTGTCTCCTGCGCGAAGCCCGACATCGTCTCGGAGTCAGAGACATCGACGCGCCCGGTCAACACCCGGCGACCGAATCTTCGCCCTATCGCGGCGGTGTCGGCCAGACCGCTGGCGTTGATGTCGCACAGGGCCAGGTCGGCGCCGCGTCCTGCGCATAACAGCGCCAGCTCGCGGCCGATGCCGCTGCCGGCGCCGGTGATCACCGCGACTGTGTCGGTGAGATCGGCGGTTCGTAACCGAGATGAATTCTTGGGCATGTCGGAAACGTACGGCGGGACGATGTGGTGCCGCTCGTGTGAATGCGCCAACGATGTCCACGCCTGTTGTGCAGTCGCGACAGAAGCGCTCACCCCGGGCCCCTTACCCCAGGTTCCCGATGAGGTGGGCGCCGATCATTCGCATTGCGGCGTGCGCCGAGGCGGCCTGGGATCGGGTGAACCCATGGTCGATCGAGGGCAGACGGTGGTGGGTGACCGCAACTCCCCGGCCGGCCAGGTCGTGTGCGAGGAGGTCACCTTCGGGGCCCAGCGTGTCGAGCTCGCCGGTGATGATCAGCGTCGGCGGCATCGCGTCGGCCAAGTCGGCGTCGTAGGCCGGCGAGGCCAACGGTTGACAACGGACGCGCGGGTCGACCACGTAGGCGTCGATAGCAAGCCGCTGAATACGGGGCGATATGCGCGGATGTCTCTTGACCGAGGTCCGATCGGCGCGCGACAGGTCGAGGACGGGGAACACCAATGCGGCTGCGCGCAGCCGTACTTCGCTGCTCTGGTGTGCTTGTTGACATACGTTGACCGCCAGCTTCGCGCCTGCGCTCGCGCCCGACACCGACATTCGAGCGGCATCCCAGCCGCGCGTGCGCGCTTCGGCGCGGATCCAGCGCGCGACGTCGAAACATTGTTCTTCAGCGACGGGATACTGGATTTGGGGCGCGGTCGCGTAATCGGCCAGCACTACCACCGCGCCGACCTCGGAGGCGATGTGCTCGGCGATGTACTCCTCGTGCCGCGGGTGGCGCACGACGAACGCACCGCCGTGAAGATGCAGATCGACTGCAAGACAATCGACTCGGTTCCGGGCCAGCGGGGCATGCGGGTGCGGCGAATAGATCAGGCACGCGACATTGCCGTGCCGGGTGGGCACATCGACACGCTCCGGCTCGGCGACTCGGCGGCTGGCGAGTTGGAAGCTCGGTGGCGCCGCGACCAGGGGCAGAACGCGTTGCGCGGCGTGAGCTCCGATCCATGCAGCGAGCCGACGCTTGGGATGAGCAGACATTGCGGTGGCTTTCATGGCGCGACAAATCGCCAGGCCTTCGGCCTCGTCAACCGCATTCTGCTGCTGTCGACGGCGGGTGCGGCACGGATGTCGGCCAGCATCACCACCGAAGCGGCGGTCAGCAGGAACGTCAGAACGCCCGGACGGTAGGACGACATGGTGACTCGATTCTCTGCAGAGCGGATGCTCGGGTTCGCTTACCCCTCAGTGTTGGGCGAGTCGCGCGGCGTTCGCTTGTCCCGGGTGGACGATGCATCGAGAGCCTCTTGTCGTGGTTGCACAAGCGCGGCCTCAACCGCCGGGCCGGCCGTGAGGTGGCGTGATCCGATTCGCTATCGCATGGTCCGTTGCACGGGCCCCGGAACGACGCCGCCCCACCCGCATGATTGCAGGTGGGGCGGTGTCCTCAGCTGGGGTGGCTGACGGGACTCGAACCCGCGACAGCCAGGATCACAACCTGGTGCTCTACCAACTGAACTACAGCCACCATCGCCGCATATGCGGCCCGTCGATACTAGCTGCTCGGGCGCTCGGCAGCCGAATCGATTCCCTCGCCGTTGGCCGACTGCGGGCCCAGCTCCGCCGAAATAGTCGCGATATCGCTGGTCGACGGCCCCGGCGGGGCGACGAAGGCCGTCCGCCGGTAGTACTGGAGCTCGCGGATCGACTCGTGGATGTCGGCCAGCGCGCGGTGCGCCAAGCCCTTCTCCGGCTGGCCGAAGTAGATCCGCGGATACCAGCGCCTGCACAGCTCCTTGATGGAGCTGACGTCGATCATCCGGTAGTGCAGGAAGTCGTCGAGCGCAGGCATGTCGCGGGCGATGAAGCCGCGGTCGGTGGCGATCGAGTTGCCCGCCAGGGGAGCCGTCTTGGCCTGTTTGACGTGACCGCGGATGTAGTCCAGCACCATCTGCTCGGCGGCGGGCACGTCGACCGTCGAGGCCCTCACCTCCTCGGTGAGCCCGGACTTGTCGTGCATCTGCGCGACGACCTCGATCATCCCGGTCAGCGAGTCCTCAGGCGCGTGGATGACGACGTCGATGCCCTCGCCGAGGATGTTGAGGTCGGCGTCGGTCACCAGCGCCGCGATCTCGATGAGCCGGTCGGACTTCAGGTCCAACCCGGTCATCTCACAGTCAATCCACACCAGTTCGTCGCGCACAGCGATCAACACTAAGCCCATACCACGTCTAACGACCCACCACACCCACCCGGGGGGTGGTTGGCCCAGTAATGTGCGACCCATGACGACCGAGTCGACAGCTTCCCCCGCCCAGCAGATCGCCGCCGGTTACGCCGTCGAGGGGCAGGCGCTTGACCTGGGCAGTGTCATGGTTGACGGTGCCGTAGATCCGACTGCGCAGGTGCGGATTCCACTGGCGACGGTCAACCGGCACGGCCTCGTCGCAGGGGCGACCGGTACGGGTAAGACGAAGTCGCTGCAGGTGCTCGCCGAGCAACTCTCCGCCGCAGGCGTTCCCGT
>DATEIG010000326.1:0-2465 GCA_035279185.1 Mycobacterium sp. | reverse complement strand
CTTCGCGCTTGCCGTCGTCGTGTTCGTCTACCTCATGCGCGGCGTCGAATGGGTGGAGCGACTCCGCAGCGAGGCGGTGTTCGGAATGGGCATATCCCTTCCGCCCCGTAACATCTCGCGCCACACGGGCTTCCAGCGCTGGGCGCACCAGCTGTGGTTGGACATCAGCAGCGCGAGGTTCTGGAAGGGCGCCGCGCACCACCTCCTGCGGGGGATCTACGACGCCGCGGCGACAGGGCTCGCGTTCGCGCTGGTGATCTTCGCGTTCATCGGACCCGCCGCGGCGATCGCGATCCGGCAGAGCGACGACGACGCAGGCCTGAGGTTCCTGTCGCCGCCGCTGGCCTTCGTGCTCGCGGTGGTCGCACTGCTCGCCGCTGCGGCGATCCTCGTGCTCGCGCCGGCGCTCGACGCCGCCATCGACCGCTGGCTACTGTCGCCCTCGCCGACTGCGGCGCTGAAATTCCAGGTCAAAGCCCTCTCCCAGGCGCGACAGGGCGCTGTGTCGTCGGCGCAGACCGAGCGCCACCGTATCGAACGGGATCTGCATGACAGCGTGCAGCCGCGGCTGGTCTCGCTGGCGATGACGATCGGCCTCGCCCAGACCAAGCTCGACAGCGACCTGCCGCAGGCCAAAAAGCTGATCGCCGAGGCACACGAGGACGCCAAGAGCGCACTCGTCGAACTGCGCAACGTGGTGCGGGGCATCGCGCCCACCATCCTGGCCGACCGGGGGCTCGACGCCGCGCTCTCCTCGGTGGTCCAGCGCGCCGAAAACCTGGGCGTGCCAGCGACTCTCGACGTCCATCTACCGCGCCGACTCACCGAGGAGACGGAGTCTGTTGCCTACTTCGTCGTCGCAGAGGCGCTGACGAACGTCGCCAAGCACGCACACGCCACACAGGCCATCGTCACGGTCCGGCTCGACGAGGCCGCCGATCAGTTGCACGTGTCGGTCTTCGACAACGGCCGTGGCGGTGCCGCGATCACGACAAGCGACAACGCCACCGGCCTGCGTGGACTCGAGGAGCGTGTGCGTGCGGCCCACGGCACCTTCTCCGTCTCCAGTCCGGCGACCGGACCCACCATCGTCACGGCGGTCCTGCCATGCGCATCGTGATCGCCGAGGACTCCGCGCTGCTGCGCGCGGGCATCGAACGCATCCTCACCGACGCCGGACACGACGTGATCGCCGGTGTGCCCGACGCGACCAATCTCCTGAGGCTGGTCAACGACAGCAGGCCGGACCTGGCGATCGTCGATGTGCGAATGCCGCCGACCTTCACCGACGAAGGCATCCGTGCCGCGGCCCTTCTGCGCAGCCAGAACCCCGAATCCCCGGTGCTCGTGCTCTCGCACTACGTCGAGGAGCGCTACGCCGCCGACTTGATCGCCTCGGACACGAAGGGATTCGGATATCTCCTCAAGGACCGCGTCGCCGACGTGCCCGCCTTCCTCGACGCGGTCGATGTCGTCGGCGGCGGCGGGACGGTCCTCGACCCCGAAGTGGTGTCGCAGATCCTGGTGCGCTCGCACCGGCGGGCGGTGCTCGACCATCTCACGCCGCGCGAACACGAGGTGCTGCAGCTCATGGCGGAAGGGAAGACCAACTTCGCGATCGCCGCGGCGTTGCACATCTCGACCGGCTCCGCCGAGAAGCACATCGCCTCGATCTTCACCAAGTTGGACCTCGCGCCCGACGAAAGCGAGAACCGACGCGTGCTCGCCGTTCTGCGCTACCTCGAATCCTGATCCAGCAGAAAGGCTTTCGATCGTGACCACCATCGCCCCTCTCCCACCTGCACCACCGGTCAGCCCGCCGCCCCTGTCCCCCGGCGGTCGGACGGCGATCCGGGTGCTTCTCATCGCTGTCGCCGCCGTGCTCGTGGTGGGCAGCCTCGGAACGCTCGGGGTCGCAGCCTGGGGGCTGTCGTCTTTCCGGGTGATCACCGACAGCAAACCCCTACCGTCGGCGATGCGCTCGCTGGTGATCGACACGGGCCGGCTTCCGGTCGCCGTCCGCGTCACCGCCGACCGCGCCGCCACCGAGCCCCGCGCCGACATGCGCATGATCAACTCCACGCGCGCGGGATCCCAACCCCTCACCGTCACCAGTGGCGGCGCGGAGACCAGAATCGCCATCAGCGGCGAAGCCTCGCCGTTCCTGCAATGGGGTCGGGCCGGCGAGATCACCGTCGTGCTCCCACCGGAACTCGCGTCGAAGCTCGCCGTGACCAGCCAGCAGGAGAACGGGGTCCTGATGGCTCAGGCAGACCTCGGCGAGCTGACCGCGAACACGCAGAACGGGGCGATACTGCTGAGCGGGTCGGCCCGCCGTATCGAGGCACACACGGAGAACGGCGACGTGGTCACCCGCAGCGCGATTGCGGTCACCGACTCATTCAGCGCGACGACCGACAACGGCGACGTCACGGTCGACTTCAAAGACGCCGCGCCGCGCACTG
>DATEIG010000325.1:0-6323 GCA_035279185.1 Mycobacterium sp. | reverse complement strand
TTGGGTCGTCGCCAACAGGCTGCCCCGGGTGCCTATCCGGATGATGTTCGCCAAGTGTTACTCAGGTTTTTCGAGATCGGTTGTCGCAAAAGGTGATTCGCCGCCCGCCGACAGCGGCAGCTCGGACGCCGCGACTGCTTCGACGGCCTGCGGGTCCAGCTCGAACAGCTCGCGCAGGGCCTCGGCGTAGCTGTCGCCGCCCGGCGAGCTGGCCAACTGTTTGACCCGCACCGTCGGCGCATGCAACAGCTTGTCGACCACGCGGCGCACGGTGCGCGCCACCTCGTCGCGCTGGGTCGCTTCGAGGCTCGGCAGCCGGTTGTCGAGTCTCAGCAACTCCGCCTCGACCACGTCGGCGGCGCGCTGGCGCAGCGCGGTGACGGTTGGCGTGACCTCGGCCATCCGCTGTCCGGCGAGGTAGCTCGCCACCTCGGCGGCGACGATCGTGCGGGCCGCCTCGGTGTCCGAGGACGCTGCGCGGGCCGACGGGTCGCGCTGGATGCGGTCCATGTCGACGACGAACACGCCGGGCAGTCCTGCCACAGCGGGATCGACGTTGCGCGGCATGCCGAGATCGCAGATCACCAGGTCCTTGGGCTCCTGCCCGTGAGCGAGGCCGCGGTGAACGTCGGCCAGCGACACCACGGGCCGCACGGCTCCGGTGCAGCTGACGACGACGTCGGCGTCGGTGAGCACGGGTGTCAGGTGGTCGAACGGGAACGCGTCGGCGGTGACGCCGAGATCGCGGACCTTGTCGGCCAGCTTCTTGGCGCGGGGGAGTGTGCGGTTGACGATGTGGACCCGCTCGACGCCGGCCCGCACCAGATGCTTGGCGGCCAGAGCGCCCATCGCGCCTGCACCGATGACGACCGCGCTGCGGCCCGCGAGCCCGTCGAGCTTGGAGTCGGCCATGCCCAGACCGACGGACACCACCGACGCGCCCGCCGCGTCGATGCCGGTCTCGTTGTGCACCCGCTTGCCGACCGACAGCGCCCGCTGAGCCAGCTCGTGCAGGGTGCGTCCGACGGTGTGGTTGGCCTCGGCGGAGGCGTACGCGCGACGGACCTGCCCGAGCACCTGCTGTTCGCCGACGACGGCCGAATCCAGGCCGCTGGCAACAGAGAACAGATGCTCGACCGCCGCCTCGGCGTAGCGGACGTAGGCGTACTTGGTGAGGTCGCCCAGACCCATGCCGGAATGTTCGGAGAGCACCTGCCCGATGACGGAGAGCCCGCCGTGGAACGCGTCCACGACCGCGTAGACCTCCACGCGGTTGCAGGTGGACAGCACCATGGCCTCGGTCACCAGAGACGACTGCAGCACCTGGTCGACGATCTTGGCCTGATCGGACTCGTCGGTGCTCAATTGCTCGAGGACGGACACCGGCGCGCTGCGGTGCGAAACGCCGAATAGCAGTACGCTCATGGCCTCGTCACCACGTTGACCAGGTTAATCGCTTGTCGCGTGGGTCTCCAAATTCGTGACGCGGCTAACCCTCGTTCCGCCGCCCGATATCTGCCCTCAACCTGGGCTCGTCGAGTTCCCAGTAGCTGTGCTCCCTGTCGTCGAGAAGGACCACCGGCAGCCGGTCGCCGTACTCGGCGCGCAGCGAGGAGTCACCGGCGGCCGCGGCCGCGTCGACGTCGGTGGCGGAGAAGTCGAAGTCGAGCTCACCCGCCAGTTCCGACAGCCGCGCGGCCGTCCGCTCACACAACGAACAGCCTGCTCTGGTCAGCAACACCACCTGCGCCCGGTTCACGGCATCCAGTATCGGCAAAACGGGTGTCCTAGGGTTGGTGTGTGCCCGTTCGCGATGGTGACGACGCCGCAGTGCAAGCGTTGGCAGGCGATGCCAGTGCGGAGACCGCTGTCGCGCACCTCGCCGAGGAGGAGGACGCCGCGCCCGCGGCGCCGCCACCGGATCTGACCGCCGCGGCGTTCTTCGATGTCGACAACACGCTCGTGCAGGGCTCGTCGTTGGTTCACTTCGCCCGCGGTCTGGCGGCGCGCAAGTACTTCACGTACGGCGATCTGGCCCGATTCGCCTACGCGCAGGCCAAGTTCCAGCTCACCGGGCGGGAGAACAGCGACGACGTGGCGGAGGGCAGGCGCAAGGCGCTGGCGTTCATCGAGGGCCGGTCGACCGCCGAACTCGTCGCGGTCGGCGAGGAGATCTTCGACGAGATCATCGCCGACAAGATCTGGCCAGGCACCCGCGCGCTGGCGCAGATGCACCTCGACGCGGGCCAGCAGGTGTGGCTGGTCACCGCGACGCCGTACGAGCTGGCGGACACGATCGCCCGCAAGCTCGGGCTCACCGGCGCGCTCGGCACCGTCGCGGAGTCGGTCGACGGGATCTTCACCGGCCGCCTGGTCGGCGACATCCTGCACGGCACCGGGAAGGCGCACGCGGTGCGGTCCCTGGCCATCCGCGAGGGCCTCAACCTGCGCCGCTGCGCGGCGTACTCGGACAGCTTCAACGATGTGCCGATGCTGTCGCTGGTCGGCACGGCGGTGGCCATCAACCCCGATGCCGACCTGCGTGACCTGGCCCGCGAGCGCGGCTGGGAGATCCGCGACTTCCGCACCGCACGCAAGGCCGCCCGGATCGGGGTGCCGTCAGCACTGGCGCTCGGCGCGGCGGGCGGTGCGCTGGCCGCCATCGCCTCCCGCCGTCACGACAGGTGAACGCCGCCCGCTGATAGGCTCGCGCCGCCATGGCCATTGCTGAAGACATCATCGGAACGCACTACCGGTATCCGGACCATTTCGAGGTCGGCCGGGAGAAAATCCGCGAGTTCGCGCGTGCGGTGAAGGACGAGCACCCCGCCCACCACACCGAGGAGGGCGCCAAGGAGGTCGGCTATGACGCCCTGGTGGCGTCGCTGACGTTCCTGGCCGTCGCGGGCCGCAAGGTGCAGCTGGAGATCTTCAGCCAGTTCGCGATCCCGATCAACATGGAGCGGGTCCTGCACCGGGACCAGAAGATCAGCTTCCACCGGCCGATCCTCGCCGGCGACAAGCTGTTCTTCGACTCGTACCTCGACAACGTGATCGAGGCGCACGGCACGGTGGTCGCCGAGATCCGCGGCGAGGCCAGCGACGCCGACGGCAATCCGGTGATCACCAGCATCGTGACCGTGATCGGGGAGGCCGCGCATGACGACGAGGCCGACGAGGTCAGTGCCGCGATCAAGGAGCGCCGCGACGCCGCCATCGCGAAAATGATTGCCGGGCAAAGCTCTAAGAGCTAGCCGAACTATTCACGAAAGCTCGGCCGGTATTCAGCCGAGGAACATATTCCTGCGGTTGGCCAGCAACTGATAAAGCGTCTGCTGAATGGTTTCGCGGACGTTGTCGGTCAACTCGAAGGTGACCATCGGATCGTCGGCCGCGGAGTCGTCGTAGTCCGCAGTCTCGATGGGCTCACCGAACTGGATGTGCCATTTCGACGGCAGCGGCACCAGGCCGGCGGGCCCCGCCAACGGGAACAGCGGGGTGATCGGGAAGTACGGCAAGCCGAACAGGCGGGCCAGCAGCTTCACGTCGGCGATCATCGGGTAGATCTCCTCGGACCCGACGATCGAGCACGGCACGATCGGCGCCTTCGCCCGCAGTGCGGCCGCCACGAACCCGCCTCGGCCGAAACGCTGCAGCTTGTAGCGGTCTTTGAAGTGCTTGCCGAGGCCCTTGTAGCCCTCGGGGAAGACGGCCGTCAGTTCGCCGGCCTTGAGCAGCCGGTGCGCATCCGACGTGCATGCCATGGTGTGGCCGGCCTTGCGGGCCGCCTGGCCCATCACCGGCATGGTGAACACCATGTCGGCTGCCAGCAGCCGCAGGTCGCGGTGAGCCGGATGCTTGTCGTGCACGGCCACCGACGCCATCAGCCCGTCGAACGGCAGCACGCCCGCATGGTTGGCGACGATCAGTCCCGCGCCGGTCTCCGGGAGGTTCTCGATACCGCTGACCTCGACGCGGAACCACGAGTTGAAAAGAACCCTCAGCAAAGGCAGGAACACCGAATTGTTGAGGTGTTGGTCGAAGCCGAATTCGTCGACGACGTAATCGCCGCTCATCCGTTTGCGAACGAATTCAGCAACGGCGGCGATTCGCTTGGCCAGTTCGTTCGGCGACTCGTCCGCGGGTGAGGAGGCACCCGCGGCCGCGCGGGCATCGTCGATCTCGCGCACCACGGCGGCGATCTGCTCGGCCGAGGCGCGGCCGTTCGGGTCACTCAGCAGAGAGGGATGTCGACGGGCGGCGTCACCACGGGCAGCGGCGCGCCGCTGGGCGGCCTGCCGACCCGTATTCGAGTGCAGCGGAATCACTTTGGCTTTGGATTCACCCGCCACGTCTTAACCTTCTCCCACCCGATGTCGAGCCTGTGTTCAACGTCCCCACCGCTGCGCCGCCGATACGGCGCGACTCTCCATTGAGCGTACCCACTGCGGGTCAACGATCGGAGTCAATCCACGGCCGCGGACGTAATCGTCGAAAGCCTCCGCCGTGGTCCACTTCGGGCTATAGCCTAATTCATTGCGCATGCGCGTGGTGTCCATGACCCGGCCATAGCTCAAGTAGTCCAACTGTTCGCGGTCCAGCTCAGTGTAGCGAGTAGCGCGTCTCAGCGAATCCACAGCGGACAGGGCGAAACGCGGTATCGGCAGCGGTACGCGACCGGCGCGGCGGATGGCCTGAGACATCATGATGATTCCCGAGGCGCCGACGTTGTAGGTGCCCGACCTACCGGCCATCGTCGCGCGCTCCAGGGCGCCGAGCGCGTCCTGCTCGTGCAACAGCTGCAGGCGCGCGTCGTGGCCGACGACGGTGGGCACCACAGGCCCCGCCAGATACCGCGACAGCGCGGTGTCCATCGCCGGGCCGATCATGTTGGCCAGTCGCAGGATGGTCAGCGTGATGTCGGGGCGCCTGCGGGCCAGGCCGCGCGCATAGCCCTCGATGTCGATGCTGTCGCGGGCGAAGCCCTCACCCGGTGGCCGTCGGCTGCTGGAGTCCTCGGTGAACAGGACCGGATCCCACGGGCTGGAGCCGTACACCTCCGACGTCGACTTGACGATGACGCGGCGCACCGACGGCGCCTTCTGGCACGCCGCGAAGAGCTGGATCGCGCCCATCACGTTGAGCTCTTTGAGCGCCGCCCGACCGCCCGAGCGGGGCGTGTAGGACGCGGCAGCGGCGTGCACGACGGTGTCGACGTCGCCGTTGCGGATGACCTTCGCGATGAACGGATTGCGAATGTCTGCGCGGACGAATTCGGCGCGACCCATGCGCCGTAGCAAGTCCTTGCTCGGGGCGATGGCGTCCACCGCGATGACGTGGTCGATCTGCGGGTTCTGGGCGAGCCGGGCGGTGAGGTAGCCGCCGAGAAACCGGCAGGCACCGGTGACGAGCACCACCTTGGGGTGGCGCAGGGTGTCATCGTTCTGCCCCGGGTTGCGGCTCCCGGAGCGGTCTTGCGAATCCATCCGGTTCAGCCTATCGACGGAGCGCCGAGGCTACTTGCCGAGTTTTCTGCGCTGCACCCGGGTGCGACGAAGCAGCTTGCGGTGCTTCTTCTTCGACATGCGCTTGCGCCGCTTCTTGATGACTGAACCCATGAACTCCGCTACCTAGACGTGTGAAAACGTGGAACTGCTCGACCGGCCACTTTACCGGGCACGCGTCTCAGAGCGAAAACCGCCGACGTTCCCAGTCCAGCGACAGACGCCGAATGAGAACCGATGGTCGTTGATTCCGCGAGATCACGACCGGGAATGCTATTTCGCGCTGAAGGTCAGCCGGCGTCGAAGTAGCTGGTCTCCAGCAGGTCGTGCACGGCCTTGGCGTGCACCCGGAACGACCGGCCGACCCGCACCGCGGGCAGCTCGCCGTTGTGCACCAGGCGATACACCGTCATCTTGCTGACCCGCATGAGGCTCGCCACTTCCGCGACGGTGAGAAATTGAGCCCGCGGCGGCTGGTCGGGAGCCGCGTCTCGTGCATGCTTCCCGCTCGCCGAATCCCGCCCCGATGGCCCGTTCATAGACGTCATCGCAACCCAATCCTTCAGGCACGGGCTGTTCCAGCGGCTTCCCCACCGCTGGGTACGACCCCGCGCTTACTCGAGGAGAATAGCGTGGTTATTGGGGTTATTGCGACGGGTGTGGGCTAATCGATTGAAATTCGTTGAATTACCCGGATGTGATTCCGAGCTGCGACGATCGGCGCTTTGCCGCCTCCACGGCTTCGGCGAAAGCGTGCCGTACAGCGCCCTTTTCGAGTTCCCGCAGACCAGCGGCGGTTGTGCCGCCCGGAGAGGTCAC
>DATEIG010000324.1:0-9581 GCA_035279185.1 Mycobacterium sp. | reverse complement strand
GTTCGCACACCTGCGCGCGATGGGTATCGCGACGATCATGATCACCGGCGACAACCCGTTGACCGCGGCGGCGATCGCGGCCGAGGCCGGCGTCGACGACTTCCTGGCCGAGGCGACCCCCGAGGACAAGCTCGCGCTGATCCGCAAGGAGCAGGAGGGCGGGCGGCTGGTCGCGATGACCGGCGACGGCACCAACGACGCACCGGCGCTGGCGCAGGCCGACGTCGGCGTCGCGATGAACACCGGCACGTCGGCGGCCAAAGAGGCCGGCAACATGGTCGACCTCGACTCCGACCCGACCAAGCTGATCGAGATCGTCGAGATCGGCAAGCAGTTGCTCATCACCCGCGGTGCGCTGACGACTTTCTCGATCGCCAACGACATCGCCAAGTACTTCGCGATCATCCCCGCGATGTTCGTGGCATTGTTCCCAGGTCTCGACCTGCTGAACATCATGCGGCTCCACAGCCCGCAGTCGGCGATCCTGTCGGCGGTCATTTTCAACGCGCTCGTGATCATCGCGCTGATCCCGCTCTCACTGCGCGGCGTGCGCTACACACCGAGCAGCGCGTCGAAGTTGTTGAGCCGCAACCTCTATCTTTACGGTCTCGGCGGCATCGTCGCCCCGTTCATCGGCATCAAACTCGTCGACCTCGTCGTTCAACTCCTTCCAGGAATGTGACCATGAAACCCTCCAACATCGTTCGCCAACACTGGGCAGCACTGCGCGCCCTGCTGGTGCTCACCGTTCTCCTCGGCCTCGCCTATCCGGTGTTCATCTGGCTCGTCGCGCAAGTTCCCGGCCTCAGGGACAAAGCCGACGGCTCGATCATCGGCGCAGCCGGAAAACCCGTGGGCAGCAGCCTCATCGGCCAGTCGTTCACCGACGGCGACGGCGACCCGCTGCCGCAGTATTTTCAGAGCAGGCCGTCGGCGGCAGGCGACGGCTACGACCCGATGGCCACCAGCGCAAGCAACCTCGGCCCGGAAAGCATCGTCGACACGGCCGTCGGCGGTGCCGACAATCCAGCCAAAGCCAAGCCCAGCCTGCTCACCCTGGTCTGCTCGCGCAGCGCGGCGATCGGAGGACTCGACGGTGTCGACGGGTCGCGGCCCTTCTGCACCGGCAATGGGGTCGGCGCGGTGCTGTCGGTCATCGGGCCCCGTGACGCGCGTGGCGTCGTCGCCCAGCCGACCCGTGTGGTCAGCGTCAACGAACCGTGCGCCACCACCCCGGCACCGTTCCTCACCACCTACGAAGGTGTCCGCGTCGAGTGCGCGCGCGACGGCGAGGACTACAGCATCGGACAGATCGTGCCGATCCGCGGCAACGCGCCCGCCGACCCGGCCGTGCCCGCCGACGCCGTCACCTCCAGCGGCAGCGGGCTGGACCCGCACATCTCGATCGCGTACGCCGACCTGCAGGTCAGCCGGGTGGCCAAGGCCCGCGGCGTCAATCCTGAGCTGGTCCGGCAGGCTGTCGCCGACAACACGGGCGGCCGCTGGCTCGGGTTCGTCGGCGAACCGACCGTCAACGTGTTGACGCTCAACCTGGAGCTCGACCAGAAGTATCCGGCAAAGAGCTGACGCGCCGGTGGATGATGGGCATGTGAGTACGTCGCCCCACGGCGCCAAACGCGGGGAGCTGCGCATCTATCTCGGCGCAGCTCCCGGCGTCGGCAAGACGTACGCCATGCTCGGCGAGGCGCACCGCCGTATGGAGCGCGGCACCGACGTCGTTGCCGCCGTCGTCGAAACCCACGGCCGCCGCAAGACCGCTGAGCTGATCGACGGCATCGAGGTCATCCCTCCGCGCCAGATCGACTACCGGGGATCGCGGTTCAACGAACTCGACGTCGATGCGGTCCTCACGCGCAAGCCGCAGGTCGTTCTCGTCGACGAACTCGCCCACACCAACACACCGGGAAGCAGGAACCCGAAACGGTGGCAGGACATCGAGGAGATCCTCGACGCGGGCATCACCGTCATCACCACGGTCAACGTCCAGCATCTGGAGAGCCTCAACGACGTCGTCACACAGATCACCGGAATCGAGCAGCAGGAGAAGGTGCCCGACGAGGTCGTCCGCTCCGCCGACCAGATCGAACTCGTCGACATCACCCCGGAAGCATTGCGGCGCAGACTGTCTCACGGAAATGTGTACGCACCCGAACGCATCGATGCCGCGCTGTCGAACTACTTCCGGCCGGGTAACCTCACCGCGCTGCGCGAGCTGGCGCTGCTGTGGCTGGCCGACCAGGTCGACGCCGCACTCGCCAAATACCGTGCCGACAAACACATCACCGACACCTGGGAAGCCCGCGAGCGGGTCGTCGTCGCCGTCACCGGCGGTGCTGAGTCGGAGACACTGGTGCGACGCGCGTTCCGGATCGCGTCGAAGTCCAGCGCGGAACTGATGGTCGTCCACGTCGTACGCGGTGACGGGCTGTCAGGTGTGGCGGCACCCCAGATGGGCCGGGTGCGGGAAGTGGCAACGAGTCTCGGCGCGACCCTGCACACGGTCGTCGGCGACGACGTGCCCGCGGCCCTGCTGGATTTCGCCCGCCAGATGAACGCCACGCAATTGGTGGTCGGTACGTCGCGGCGGTCGCGGTGGGCGCGGATCTTCGACGAGGGCATCGGCGCCGCCGTCGTCCAGCAGTCCGGCAAGATCGACGTCCACATGGTCACCCACGGGGAGACCAAACGTAGTTCCTCGTGGTCGTCGCTGACTCCGCGGCAGCGGCACACTGCGTCGTGGCTGGCGGCGGTCGCGGTGCCGTCGGCGATCTGCGTGGTCCTCGTCTGGCTGCTCGATCCCTACCTCGGCGTCGGCGGCGAGAGCGCGCTCTTCTTCATCGGTGTCCTCGTGGTCGCCCTTCTCGGTGGCGTCGCGCCCGCGGCGGTGTCGGCCGTGCTGTCCGGCCTGCTGCTGAACTACTTCCTCGTCGACCCGCGGCACACGTTCACGATCGCCGAACCCGACAGCGCGATCACCGTCGTCGTACTGCTCGCCGTCGCGGTCGCTGTCGCGGCGCTGGTCGACGGCGCCGCGAAACGGACACGCGAAGCGACCCAGGCGTCCCGTGAGGCTGAACTGCTGGCACTCTTCGCCGGATCGGTGTTGCGCGGCGCCGACCTGGACACGCTCTTGGAGCGCGTTCGCGAGACCTACTCGCAGCGCGCGGTCAGCGTCCTTCGCGTCGTCGACGACGAGGACCGCATCGTGGCCTGCGTTGGGAAAGACCCCTGTGTGACAGTGGATTCGGCCGACACCGCGATCGAGGTCGGCGACGACGAGTTCTGGATGCTGATGGCAGGCAAGCAATTGGCCGCGCGTGACCGGCGGGTGCTGACCGCCGTGGCCAAACAGGCGGCGGGTCTGATCAAGCAGCGGGAGTTGACCGAGGAGGCCAGCAAGGCCGAGGCGATCGCGCGGGCCGACGAGTTGCGCCGTTCACTGCTGTCGGCCGTCAGCCACGACCTGCGTACGCCGTTGGCGGCCGCCAAGGCGGCGGTGTCGAGCCTGCGCAGCGACGACGTCGACTTCTCCGCCGAGGACACCGCGGAGCTGCTGGCCACGGTCGAGGAGTCCATCGACCAGCTCACCGCGCTCGTCGGCAACCTCCTCGACTCGTCGCGGCTGGCCGCGGGTGTCATCACGCCGAGCCTGCAACGGGTGTACCTGGAGGAGACCGTGCAGCGCGCGCTCATCGGAATCAGCAAGCACTCGACGGGTTTTCGCAGCGTGGCTCTCGACCGGGTGAAGGTGGAGGTCGGCGATGCGGTCGTGATGGCCGACGGCGGTCTGCTGGAGCGGGTGCTGGCGAACGTGATCGACAACGCGCTGCGGTACGCGTCGTCGAGCCCCGTGCGGGTCACCGCGAGCACCGTGGGAAACCGGGTGCTGATCGCGGTGATCGACGAAGGCTCGGGGATTCCGCGCGGCACCGAGGAGCAACTGTTCGCGCCCTTCCAGCGCCTCGGCGACCAGGACAACAGCAGCGGCGTCGGCCTCGGTCTGTCCGTCGCGAAAGGCTTCGTCGACGCCATGGGCGGCACCATCCATGCGACCGACACGCCCGGCGGCGGGCTGACCGTGCTCATCGAACTCGCCGCTGCGCCTGAGGTTTCGGCGATATGACCACAGTCCTCGTTGTCGACGACGAACCGCAGATCCTGCGTGCCCTGCGGATCAACCTGTCGGTGCGCGGCTACGACGTCGTGACGGCGTCGAGCGGCGCCGGTGCGTTGCGCGCCGCCGCCGAGAAGCATCCCGATGTCGTCATCCTCGACCTGGGTTTGCCGGACATGTCGGGCATCGACGTGATCGGCGGGCTGCGCGGGTGGCTGACCGCGCCGATCATCGTGTTGTCGGCACGCACCGACTCCGCCGACAAGGTCGAGGCGCTCGACGCAGGCGCCGACGACTACGTCACCAAGCCGTTCGGCATGGACGAGTTCCTCGCCCGGCTTCGCGCCGCTGTCCGCCGTTCGGCCACCGCGACAGAGACCGACGAGCCCGTCGTCGAAACAGCCTCGTTCACAGTCGATCTCGCATCGAAGAAGGTGACGAAGAACGGCGTCGAGGTGCACCTGACACCGACCGAGTGGGGCATGCTGGAGATGCTGGTCCGCAACCGCGGCAAGCTCGTCGGCCGCGAGGAACTTCTCAAAGAGGTGTGGGGCCCCGCGTACGCCAAGGAGACCCACTATCTGCGCGTCTACCTCGCTCAGCTGCGGCGCAAGCTCGAAAACGACCCGTCGCACCCGGTGCACCTGCTCACCGAAGCAGGCATGGGCTACCGCTTCCAGGAGTAGCGTTCTCCCGCCGAGCAGGGATCAGTGAGCGGTCTCCTCGGCGAGCGCGATCAGCTTCTCGCGCACCAGATCCGGGCGTTCGTCCACGACGAAGTGCGACGCGTCGACAGTCTCGAGCGTGTAGTCGTCGGCCTTCGCGGTCTTCGGGTCGACGAACGACGGGGCGACGGCGAAGTCGCCCGTGCCATACAGCGCGCGAATCGGAATGGTGATGCGACGGGTCTCGGGCTCCCGTGCGCCCCGGGGCACTTCGCTCGTCAGGAACGTACGGTAGGTGTCGCGGCCCGCCTTGGCGCACACCGGATCGCGGAAACGCTCGGCGAAGACGCGGGCGGACTCGCGATCCATGCGCGACCCGATGCCGAGCATCACCCGTTCGACATAGGGTGTGCGCCGCTGAACCGCGACGCCGACGGTGGCAAGCGGTAGCTGGTAGAGGAATCGCCACATGTGGGGCAGGACGGAGCGCGCCGAGAACCACGGGTGCGCCATGTTGCAGACGAGGTAGCCGTCGAAGCGGTCCTGCTGCTCCAACACCATGTAGTAACCGGCCGCCGCACCCCAGTCGTGGGCGAGCAGCAGGACGCGGTCGAGGCCCATGGCGTCCATCAGCGCGAGCACGTCGGCCGCGACGTCCCGCTTGGCCCACTTGTGCGGCGCCGGACCCGACCACCCGTAGCCCGGCAGATCCGGCGCGATGATCCGTAGGCCAGGCGGCGGGTCGGCCAGCAGGTCGCGGTACTCCCAGTGATGTTGTGGCCAGCCGTGCAGGGCGAGGACGGGACGGCCGTCGGGCGGACCCGCCTCGGTCACGTGGAACCGCACGCCGTTGGCGTCGACGAAAGACCTGCGCACCCCGTCGATCGGAGGTGGTTGATCGCTCATCCTCGGACTATAGGTCAGGCGGAGCGACCCGCGGGTGGGCTTACCGCGTCACCAGCGACAGCACTGCCTTGGTGAGGCGCCTACGTGGCCACCCGCGCGCGCCCGCGCCCGCCAGCGCCGCCCTCGCCGCGTTTCTGCCGCATATTCCGTGAACGCCCCCGCCGGGGCTGGCACCCGCGCTCCCGAGGTAGACGTTCTGCACGGGAGTTTCGGCTCGGCCGAATCCCGGTGCCGGCCTGAAGATCAACTGCTGATACAGCTGGGACGTACCGCCGTTGACCGCGCCGGCGTACAGGTTGGCATCGCTGGCCTCCAGATCCGACGGCCGCTGGATCATCTTGCCGACGATGCGGTCGGAGAAGCCCGGCGCGTGTTCCTCGAGCACGAGGTCGACCGCCTCCGACAGTCGCTCGGCGGAGTCGTCGTCGGCCACGCCGCGCGGCAGATGTGTATAGGCCCAGGCGCTTTCGGTGCCCGCCGGCGACCGGCTCGGGTCCGCGGTGGTCATCTGGCCGAACAGCATGAACGGCCGCTGCGGGACGGTTCTGGTGTTGAGGTCGGCCATCCAGCGGACGAGGCCGTCCTGGTCCGCGCCGAGATGCACCGTGCCCGCGTCGGCGAGGCTCTTCGACCGCCACGGGATCGCGGCATCCAAGGCGTAGTTGATCTTCAGGACCGGTGTGTCCCAGACGAATTGGTCGAATGAGCGGAGCAGTCCGCTCGGCAGAGCGTGGTTCGGCAACAGGTCGCGGAAGAGCCGCGGCGCCGACGTGTCGGCGACCACAGCTTTGCGCACCTTCACCGTCGACCCGTCGGCGGTGTGCACCGCGACCGCACGGCCGCCGTTGACCTCGATCGAGTCGACCCTGCGGTTGCACTCGATCTGCGCACCCGCGGAGCGCGCCCGGTTGATCAGCGCGTCGGCCAGCTTGCCCGCGCCGCCCACCGGAACGGGGAAGCCACGGTCCTGCGCCATCATGATCAGCATGTAGCCCATCACTGCGCTGCCCGGTGCGTCGACGGGTACGTCGGCGTGCATGGCGTTGCCCAACAACAACAATCGCGCGGCGTCACCTGTGAACAAGTTCTCCGCCATCACCCCTGCGGGCATCAGCAGCATGTGCGCGAGCCGCAACGCCTCGGCGGTGCCGAGTTCGCGCAGCAGCCGTACGGGGCCGCGCATCGGCGGGAACGGGCTGAACAGCGTCGACAGCAGCGGCTTCTTGATGCGCTGCCACTGCTGGAACAGCGCGGCCCACTGGTCGCCGTCACCGGGGTTGCGCCGGTTGAGGTCCTCGACCGTTTCGTCGATGTTGCGGTGAATGAGCGGCGCGTCGTCGTCGTCGGCCGACCGCGCGTGTCCCACCACCGCCGGGGCGTGCGTCCACCGCAGGCCGTGGTCTTCGAGGCTCAATGCCTGCAGCGCAGGCGATTCCACCGACAACGGATAGAACGCGCTGTACAGGTCGCTGACGAAGCCCGGGAACAATTCCGCGCTCTTCACCGCCCCGCCGGGCTGCTTCTGGGCTTCGAGCACCACGACGTCCCAGCCGGCGTCGGCAAGCATGGCGGCAGCCACCAGACCGTTGTGCCCGGCGCCGATGACGACGGCGTCCGCTGTCTGCCGGATCATCGCGTCGGCTGGGACATCAGCCGGATGGCAACGGCTTTGACGGAATCGGGCAGGAACCGGTTGGCCAGACCCATCGACTTCGACATCAACGACGACGCGACGACCTTCCGGTCGCCACGCATCATCGCCTCATAGCCCTGCCTGGCGACCGCGCCGGGATCGTCCTTCGGCATCCGGCCGATGACGGTGTCGAGCATGCCCGCGCGACGGAAGAAGTCGGTGTCGGTCGGGCCCGGCATCAGCGACGTGACCGTCACACCGGTGTCGCGCATTTCGTCGTGCAGAGCTTCGGCGAACGACTGGACGAACGACTTGGATGCGGCGTACATCGTCTGGTGCGAGCCCGGCATCTGCGCCTCGATCGACGACGTGAACAAGACCCGCCCCGATCCCTCGGCCGCCATGTTCTGCAGTACGAGCTTCGCCAGGTGCACCGTCGACCGGACATTGAGGTCGATGATGGTGAAGTCGCTCTGCAGATCGTCGTCGATGAACCGGCCCGCGCGGCCGGTGCCCGCATTGAGCGCGGCGGCCGACAGGTGCCGACCGCCCTCGGTCGCGGTGCGGAAGAGCCGCTCGACGCCATCGGCGTCACGAAGGTCGACCTGCACCGCTTGCACCTGCGCTCCCGAGGCGGCCAGTTTCTCAGCGCAGGCGTGGATACCGTCGTCGTCAGCGGCGACGATCACGTCGTAGCCGTCGTCGGCGAACAGCTTCGCCAGTTCGAATCCGATGCCACTCGACGCGCCTGTGACGAGCGCGAGTCCCGCAGAGCCTGCCATGCCGGGGGGCTACCCGAGAGTGCCGGAGCCAAACGACGATGTCGGCCATACGACAGCGCGATCACGGCTACCGTTCGGGTATGGCTGGGTATCGCGACCTCTTCAAGGCCAGCATCTCCGACCCCTCGACCTTCTGGGCCGACGCGGCGCGCGCGGTCACCTGGACGCGGGAGCCGACGCAGATCCTCGACGACTCCAACCCGCCGTTCTACCGCTGGTTTCCCGACGGGGAGCTCAACACATGCGCCAACGCGCTGGACCGCCACGTCGAAGGAGGCCGCGGCGATCAGCTCGCGCTGATCTACGACTCGCCGGTGACCGGCGCCAAGCGCACTTACACCTACCGCGAACTGCTCGACCAGACCGCTCGGTTCGCCGGTGTCCTGCGCGGCCTCGGCGTGAACAAGGGCGACCGCGTCGTCATCTACATGCCGATGATCCCCGAGGCCGTCATCGCGATGCTCGCCTGCGCGCGGCTGGGCGCCGTGCACTCGGTGGTGTTCGGCGGGTTCGCGGCAAGTGAGCTGGCCGCCCGCATCGACGACGCCAGGCCCGCCGCCATCGTCACCGCGTCGTGCGGCGTGGAGCCGACCCGCACGGTCGACTACAAGCCGATGATCGACGCCGCGCTCGACAAGGCCGAGTACGCGCCGCCCGCCTGCGTCATCGTGCAACGCGACCAGCGGCCCTGCGACCCGCTCGCGGGGCGCGACATCGACTGGAACGAGGCGATGGCCTCAGCGGAGCCCGTCGACCCCGTGCCCGTGGCCGCCACCGATCCGCTGTACGTGCTCTACACCTCGGGCACGACCGGCAGACCGAAGGGCATCGTCCGCGACAACGGCGGCCACGCCGTCGCGCTGATGTGGACGATGAAGCACGTCTACGACATCGATCCCGGCGACGTCTACTGGGCCGCCTCAGACGTCGGCTGGGTGGTCGGGCACTCCTACATCGTCTACGGCCCGCTGATGCTCGGCGCGACAACGATGCTCTACGAGGGCAAGCCGGTCGGCACGCCCGATGCGGGAGCGTTCTGGCGGGTCGCGTCCGAGCACGGCGTCAAGGCGCTGTTCACGGCTCCGACGGCGATTCGCGCCATCAAGAAGGAGGACCCCGACGGCACGCACCTCGCCGACTACGACCTGTCGACGCTGAAGTACCTGTTCCAGGCGGGCGAGCGACTCGACCCCGGCACCTACCACTGGGCCTCGGAACGGCTCGGCATCCCCGTCGTCGACCACTGGTGGCAGACCGAGACCGGTTGGGCGGTGGCCGCCAACCCCATGGGCGTCGAACAACTCGACATCAAGCCGGGCTCGCCGACGGTGCCGATGCCGGGCTACGACGTGCGCATCCTGCGGCCCGACGGGACCGAGGCCGACGCGGACGAGGAGGGCGCGATCTGCGTCAAGCTCCCGCTGCCGCCGGG
The DNA here is from genome assembly GCA_035279185.1 of Mycobacterium sp. Classification (GTDB taxonomy): domain Bacteria; phylum Actinomycetota; class Actinomycetes; order Mycobacteriales; family Mycobacteriaceae; genus Mycobacterium. The sequence goes on along the minus strand of DATEIG010000324.1, from coordinate 28 downwards.
CACGCTGCCGACACTGTGGGGCGACGAC
>DATEIG010000323.1:0-6722 GCA_035279185.1 Mycobacterium sp. | reverse complement strand
TCCTGCAGATCATTCGAAGCGAGCGGATCCTCAGGGGTGCCGGTGGCGTTCCATCAGCCACACCTGGTGATCGCGGACGGTCTGGCCGTCGTGCGGTGATGCGATCCACCTTCCGTCGGCGCCCAGTTCCCAGCAGCGGGTTGCGGGATTCATCGCCGATTCGAACACTTCATCCAGTTGCGTCTTCAGCCTCGGATCCTTCACCTGTGCCATCACCTCGACCCGGCGGTCGAGATTACGGTGCATCATGTCGGCGCTGCCGATCCAGAACTCGTCGATGGCCCGGAAGTGAATGATCCGTGAATGCTCGAGGAAGCGGCCGAGAATGGAGCGCACGACGATGTTCTCGGAGAAGCCCGCGGCACCGGGGCGCAGCGCGCAGATGCCGCGCACCACGACCTCGACCCGGACGCCGGCCTGCGACGCCCGGTAGAGCGCATCGATCACCTGTTCGTCGACCAGTGCATTGGCCTTGAGCCGGATCAGTCCTTCTGCGCCATCCTGGGTGGCCGCGACTTCGCGTTCGATCCGCTCGATGATGCCTCTGCGCACGCCGTGCGGCGCGACGAGCAGGTTGCGGTAGGAGTCCTTGCGCGAATAACCGGTCAGTGAGTTGAACAGGTCGGTGAGGTCGGCGCCGATGTCCGGGGCGGCGGTCAGCAGACCGACATCCTCGTACAGGCGAGCCGTTTTGGGGTTGTAGTTGCCGGTGCCCACATGGCAGTAGCGGCGGATGGCCGAACCCTCGCGCCGCACGACCAGCGCCGTCTTGCAGTGCGTCTTGAGCCCGATCAGCCCGTAGACGACGTGCACACCCGCCTGCTCGAGTGCGCGCGCCCACTTGATGTTGGCCTGCTCGTCGAAGCGCGCCTTGATCTCGACGAGCGCCACCACCTGCTTACCCGCCGACGCGGCGTCGATCAGCGCGTTGACGATCGGGGAGTCACCCGATGTGCGGTAAAGGGTCTGCTTGATCGCCAACACATTCGGGTCGGCGGCGGCCTGTTCGATGAATCGCTGCACCGTGGTGGAGAACGAGTCGTACGGGTGGTGAACGAGGACGTCGCCGTCGCGCAGCGTCGCGAAGATGCTTTTCGGCGTCTCGCGTTCACCGAACGCGGGCGGGGTGGCGGGAACGAACGGCGGGTCCTTCAACTCTGGACGGTCGACACCGTAGATCTGCCACAGCGACGAGAGGTCCAGCAGGCCCGGCACCTCGATGACGTCGCCGGGATTCACGTCGAGCTCGCGCAGCAGCAGCTCCAACATGTTCTCGGTCATGTCGTCGGCGACTTCCAGCCGTACCGGTGAGCCGAATCGCCTTCTCGCGAGCTCGCGTTCGAGCGCCTGCAGGAGGTCCTCGTCGCGGTCCTCCTCGACCTCGAAGTCAGCGTTGCGGGTGATTCGGAACGCGTGATGCTCGACGATCTCCAAGCCGGGGAACAACACGGTCAGGAACGCGGCGATGAGCTCCTCCATGGGGAGGAAGCGCAATTCGCCGTCGCGGCTGTCGAGTTCGACGAAACGGTCGACGTTGTCGGGCACCTTGATCCGGGCGAAGTGCTGGCCGCCGTCGTCGGGAGCCTTGACGGTGATCGCCAGGTTCAGGCTCAGCCCGCTGACGAACGGGAAGGGGTGAGCCGGGTCGACCGCCAGCGGCGTGAGCACCGGGAAGACCTGCTCGTGGAAATACACCGACAGCCGCTCACGCTCAGCGTCGTCGAGCTGAGCCCACGTGACGATGACGATGCCCTTCTCGGCAAGCGCGGGGCGCACCGAGTCGGAGAACACGTGCGCGTGCCTGCTGGCGATCTGCTGCGTGCGTTCACTGATCCGGCGCAACTGCTCGCGCGGTGACAGCCCGTCGGCGGAGCGCACCGACAAACCCATCTCGTCGCGACGTTTCAGGCCGGCCACCCGGACCATGTAGAACTCGTCGAGGTTCGAGGCGAAGATCGCCAGGAACTTCGCGCGTTCGAGCAGCGGAAGCGACGGGTCGGCGGCCAGCGCGAGCACGCGCGCGTTGAAGTCCAGCCAGCTCAGCTCGCGGTTGAGATACCTGTCCTCGGGCAGCGCATCGTCGACGGCCGGCGCGGTCGCCGCAGGTGGCGCCTCCGGGTTCCTCTTGTCCTCGTCCCGCGCGGACCCCGGATCACCCGCCACCGCAGTGGTGTCATCCTGTCGAACTCGAGTCTCGGCTTCGGTCATCCAACCGATCATTCCTCATCTCCGAGGGCAACGGCCAGTGCCGGCCAAGAACGTCAACCGCCGTTCACCTTGGCCTGCCGACGGCCTGGGTCGTCGCCGCGCCGACGCCGAGCCTGCGGGCGACCATCAGGTCATCAGGTGTGTCGATGTCGCAGCGCAGTCCCGGCCACGCCCCGGTCAGCTCGATGGCCCCCGAATGCCGGTGGCGTCGGGCGGAATCGGCTCCGAACGCCGGCTCCAACGCGACGCCGAAGGCAAACAGCGCCGACGTCCCCGTGCCGTGTCTGTCCCCGACGAAACTGCGCGGGTACCCGCGGGCCGCGGCGATCGCCTCGGCGAGCTCCTGCGGCTGTAATGCGGGTAGATCACCCTGCAGCACAACGATATTCGGCGTCGAGGCACGAATGACCTCCTCCGCGGCCGATATCGCGTTGTTGAGCGGGTCGGGATGACCTTCGGGGGTGGGGTCGGACAGGACGTGCGCGCCGAGCTCGAGTGCCGCCTCGGCGGCAACCTGATCGGGCGTGACGACGGTGACCGTCTGCAGCGCCGGAACCGCCAGCGCGGCCCTGATGGTGTCGACCATCATGGCCAGCACCACACTCTCTCTGGTCGCAGCGGAGAACACCGGGGCCAGCCGCGTCTTGGCTGCGGCCAACCGCTTGACGGCGATGACCAACCCGACGTCAGCAGGCGCGCCGGTCTGCGTGGCGCTCATGAGATCTCATCCTGCCAGTCGGCGGCCGCTAGGGTTGAGCCCGTGGTTGAGGCGGCGGTCATGGGAGCGGGGGCGTGGGGAACTGCGCTGGCCAAGGTGTTGGCGGACGCCGGCAACAACGTCACGCTGTGGGCCAGGCGCGCCGAGTTGGCCGACGAGATCAACACCACCCACCGCAGTCCCGAATACCTCGGCGACGTCGAACTGCCTGCGTCGATCCGCGCGACGAGCGATCCGGCCGAGGCGCTGTCGGGCGCCTGCACGGTCCTGCTCGGCGTCCCGTCGCAGACGCTGCGCGCCAACCTCACCGACTGGGCGGGCCGGATCGCAGACGATGCAACGCTGGTCAGCCTGGCGAAGGGCATCGAGCTGGACTCCTTGATGCGGATGAGTCAGGTGGTGGTGCAGGTGACGGGCGCAGACCCGTCCCGGGTGGCTGTCGTCACCGGCCCCAACCTCGCGAGCGAGATCGCCGAGGAGCAACCCGCCGCCACAGTTGTCGCCTGCGCCGACTCCGGTCGTGCTGTGACCCTGCAACGGGCGTTGGCTACGCGGTATTTCCGGCCGTACACCAACGCCGACGTCATCGGCGCCGAGGTGGGCGGCGCATGCAAGAACGTCATCGCGCTGGCCTGCGGCATGGCCGTCGGCGTCGGAATGGGGGAGAACTCGGTCGCTGCGATCATCACCCGCGGCCTCGCCGAGATCATGCGGCTGGGAATCGCGCTCGGCGCCAAACCCGCGACGCTGGCCGGGTTGGCCGGCGTCGGCGACCTCGTCGCGACGTGCACGTCCCCGCATTCGCGTAATCGCACCTTCGGCACCCGGCTCGGCCGAGGGGAGTCGCTGGAGGCGGCGAAGCTGGCCGCAGGCGGTCATGTCGCGGAAGGCGTCACCTCGTGTGAGTCTGTGCTGGCGCTCGCGGCCAGCTACGACGTCGAGATGCCGTTGACCGACGCGGTCCACCGCGTATGTCACAAGGGATTCTCGGTTCCCGAGGCCGTCGCGCTGCTGCTCGGTCGCAGCACCAAACCGGAGTAGCACCGTGTCCGGCGTATACGGGGATTCCACGCGAAGTGTCAAAGCCGTTGCACCGCAGGCCATCCCGGGTGGACCGATCGCGCAGCCGCCGGTGCTGGCGTCCGCGTTCCACATCCCCCCGGATGAAGACGACTCGCTTGACAGCTACGGGCGGTATCACAACCCGACGTGGCGCCAGCTGGAGTCGGCGCTCGCCGAACTCGAAGGCGCCACATCGGCATTGACCTTCGGGTCGGGGATGGCGGCGATCACGTCGGTGCTTCGCGCTTTAGTCCCACCGGGCTCCACCGTCGTCGTGCCTGCCGACGGCTACTACCAGGTGCGACGGTATGCAGCGGAATACCTGACGCCCCATGGTGTTTCGGTGATCGAGGCGTCATGTGCCGACATCATCGACGCTGCGTCGGAAGCTGACGTGGTGTTCGCCGAGACCCCGTCGAACCCCGGGCTGGATGTCGTCGACCTACACCGCCTGGCGCTGAGATGCCGTGAGCGCGATGCGATCCTCGTCGTCGACAACACCACCGCGACTCCGCTGGGACAGCAGCCGCTGTCGCTCGGCGCCGACCTGGTGGTGGCCAGCGCCACCAAAGCGCTGTCCGGCCATCACGATCTGCTCGCCGGCTATGTGGCAGGCAGCCACCTCGAGCACATGGCCGCCGTCGAGCGGGAGCGTCGGCTGGCCGGTGCCGTTCTCGGGGCGTTCGAGGCGTGGATGGTGCTGCGCAGCATCGGCACGGCAGGCCTGCGGTTCGAGCGTCAATGCCAGAACGCCCTTGCGCTCGCGCTGGCGCTGCGCGCCCATCCCGCCGTGCGGTCGGTCCGTTATCCGGGGTTGCCCGATGATCCGTCGCACGAGGTGGCCAACCGGCAGATGAAGCGGTTCGGCGGAATCGTGGCGATCGAGCTGGAGGACGCCGCCGCCGTCCACGCGCTCGCGCAGAACAGCGACCTCGTCGTGTCCGCCACCAGCTTCGGCGGCATCCACACGTCCGTCGACCGACGGGCGCGTTGGGGCGATCCCGTCGGTGAGGGCTTCGCGCGCATCTCCGCGGGAATCGAGGACACCGAGGACCTGGTCGCCGACATCGAGCGGGCTCTTCGCAGCTCGTAGCGGCTGATCGTGCGGGTTCGGACGGGGGCGGTAGCCTCTCTAGGTTGTGACTGCCCGCAACCAGCCCGGCTCAGCCGGCCGCGTCCGTGTCGCCGTCGTGTACGGCGGACGCAGCTCAGAGCACGCGATCTCCTGTGTTTCCGCAGGCAGCATCCTCCGCCACCTGGATCCTGAACGCTTCGAGGTGGTCGCGGTGGGCATCACGCCGGGCGGTTCGTGGGTGTTGACGAACGCTGAGCCGGACGCGTTGGCGATCACCGACGGCCGGCTGCCCGAGGTCAGTGACGCGTCGGGGACGGCGCTGGCCCTTCCCGCCGACCCCGGCCGCGGCGGTCAGCTGTTGTCGCTCGGGCAGGGCGCCGCGGGCGAACTGCTGGCGTCGGTGGACGTGGTCTTTCCCGTACTGCACGGCCCGTACGGCGAGGACGGCACCATCCAGGGGCTCCTCGAGCTGGCCGGGGTGCCCTATGTCGGCGCGGGGGTGCTCGCCAGCGCGGCGGGCATGGACAAGGAATTCACCAAGAAGCTGCTCGTCGCCGACGGCCTCCCGATCGGCGACCATGTGGTGCTCCGCCCGCATGACGAGACGCTCGATCTCGACGAGCGTGAACGCCTCGGCCTGCCGGTGTTCGTCAAGCCCGCCCGTGGCGGTTCGTCGATCGGCGTCAACCGGGTCACTTCCTGGGACGACCTGCCCGCCGCGATCGCCGACGCGCGCACGCACGACCCCAAGGTGATCGTCGAGGCGGCCGTACCGGGACGCGAGCTGGAGTGCGGCGTACTCGAATTGCCCGACGGCAGGGTCGAGGCGAGCACGGTCGGTGAGATCCGCGTGGCCGGTGTGCGGGGCCGCGAGGACGGCTTCTACGACTTCGCCACGAAGTACCTGGAGGACGCCGCCGAACTCGACGTGCCCGCCAAGGTCGACGACGACATCGCCGACGAGGTGCGACGGCTGGCGATCCGGGCGTTCCGCGCGATCGACTGCCAGGGCCTGGCCCGCGTCGACTTCTTCCTCACCGAGGACGGCCCCGTCGTCAACGAGATCAACACCATGCCCGGCTTCACCACCATCTCGATGTATCCGAGGATGTGGGCGGCCAGCGGCGTCGACTACCCGACCCTGCTGGCCGCGATGGTGGACACCGCGCTGGCCAGGGGCACCGGCCTGCGCTAACGGGCGGGCGCCGGATCGATCGGCGTGGCGGGCATCGTCTTCGCTATCGCCTGGGAGATGTCCTGAATGGGCGTGGGGCCAGAGCCGCTGGGCAGCGTGAGGGCTATATATACGGGTCGGTCGACCGCGAACCACGTGCTTCTGTCCGCTTCGGTCACCTCGAACCAAGCCACCGGCTCGACGATCTGGGTGGGCACACCCACGATGAAGTCCAGTGGACGGTCGAGTCCGCAGCGCAGGATCACCGGGTCGGGCTCGGACTCCGCTCGCCATGCGGCCGCGCCGGGCGGCACCGGTTCGACCGCCGGAGCGCGCCGGTACTTGCCGAGTTCTTCGGGCAGCGCGGCCATCAACGCCGTGCACTCGGGGCTTTCCGCCTTCGGCGCGGGCACTGCCGCGATCGGGACAGGCTGCCCGGTGGCGGGGGTCTGCCTCAGCACCGCGGCGACGAGCACCGCGACGAT
>DATEIG010000322.1:0-13368 GCA_035279185.1 Mycobacterium sp. | reverse complement strand
TGATCGTGTCACCGGGTTCGCCGTAGAAACCGGAGGCCTCGTTTCCGTTGAACAGGTCGTTGATCCAGCCCGACGCGAGGATCTGCGACCCCGCGACATTGGCAGGTCCGCCGTAGCCGGTGAGCAGGTAGGCGCCCAGCTGGATCAGCGGGTTGCCGCCGACCATCGCATCGGAATGGAAGCCGAACAGCATCTGCGCGCCGGTGAACTCGCCCGGCCTGACCTGCGCAAGGGCGGCGTCCATCGTGCCGAACAGGTTCCACGGGTACGGCGTCGCCGACAGGTTGTAGATCGGCACGCCGTCGAGAGCCGGGTCCTCCAGGATCGCCACGGGGTCGGTGAACGAGACGCCGTCGAGCATGACCACGCCTGCCAGGTTGTAGTAGGTCGACAAGCCCTGCGCCTGGTTCCGCTTCATGTAGCGGGCGGTGTCGATGGCGAAGCCGCCGCCGAGCGAGTGGCCGATCAGGATGACGTTCGCCGGCAACTGGTTCTGGGTGTAGCCGGCCGCTCGGGCGCTCTCGAGCAGCGCGGTGTTGTCGTCGTTGAACAGGTCGGCAGCGGCGCGGTGCATCTGGTCACCGCCGAGCCACATGCCGTCGGTGGCGAAGATGTTCGACGTGAGTGTCGGCGCGACCACCACGCTGTTGGTCTCCTTCGCCAGGTAGGACGCGGTGTAGTCGTAGAACACTCCCCTCGCGAGGAAGCCGTGCTGCAGGTAGATGATCCGCTCCGGCGGTGTCGCGCTGTCCGGGTTGTAGGTGGGCGGGAAGTACCAGTCTGCGGGCACCTCCTGGTCGCCGATCTTCAGCGTCGAGCGCTCGACGGTGACGCCGCTGCCCGGCAGCGCCTTCGGCGGACCCTCGATCAGGGCCTCGCCGAAGGAGATCAAATTGAAGACGGCGGTGCCGATGGCGCTGATCACCGGCGGCACGTCGATCTGCGGGCGGGGCGCGGCGGTCGCGATGTTCGGCTGGGCAGGCGCCGGTGGCCGCAGCGTCAACATCGACCGCACCGGTGTCTCGCTGGCGTCGACTGCCGTTGCGGCGGGTTCGGGCTCGTCGACGGGATTGGTCTGGCGCGTCCTGTCGGTCACGACCTTGCGGTCGGGCTTCTGGGTCACGGCGGCGACGACGTCGTTGACGAAGGCGGCTGCACGCCGGCCCGGCCTGGGTCTGGTCGACGCCGTGGCCGTTGCCCGCTCCTCGGTGTCGCGAGCCGTGACGGTCTTGGTCACCGCGTCGGTGACCGCTGTGATCGCCTTGACGGCGTTGCGCCCGAACGCCGGCCGCGGCGAAGGAGTGGTCTTCTTGACCGAATCCTGTTGCGTGTCACCGGCTTCCGACGTCTCCGACGTCGTCGTCCCGCCGTCGGCGCCCTCCGACCCGGTCTGCGCGAAGGCTGTTCCCGCCCCGGCCAGCATCCCCACCGTCACGCCTGCGCACACCGCACCCGCGCCGAGCCAAAGCCAGAACCGGTTGCCCATGCCGTCTCCCGTCTGCGAACCGCCGGTAACGCTAACGGCCGCAGGCGCGTTCGGGTGGGCGTTTGCGTCAATTCCCCGGTACAGCAAAAGCGGCACGGGCGAACCCGTGCCGCTTGTTGCTCAGAGCGTGGTCAGCGCTCGCCGGTGACCGGGATGCGCCCCGTCGGCGCATCGTCTCCGGAGCGGTGCCGTGCGGTTGCGTCGGCGTCCCCACCGAACTCGTGGGCCGAGTACTTGTGCGTGCCCTCGAGGTCGTCGCGGATGGCTTCCTGCGCGTTCGGCGGCAACGTGTGCATGATTTCGCGGACGCGGGCCTGGCGACGGCCGACGGCCTGACGCTCTGGCATGCCGGGCGTCGCCATGATCTGCGGCGGCACGCCCTCGATCTCTTCGACACCACCGTCGTGGTGGCCGGCGTCGACCATGGCCTGCTCTTCGGCCATCTGCGCCTCGTCCTTCTCCTCGGACATACCGATCGGGCCGATCCGGCGCCCGTTGAGGAACTGCCGAACGACGGGCTCGTCGGACGTCAGCAGCACCTCGCGCGGCCCGAACATGACCAGGTGCTTGCGGAACAGCATGCCCATGTTGTCGGGCACCGTGCGGGCGATGTTGATGTTGTGCGTGACGATCAGGATCGTCGCGTCGATCTGCGCGTTGATGTCGATGAGCAACTGGGACAGGTACGCCGTACGCACGGGGTCCAGACCCGAGTCGGGCTCGTCGCAGAGGATGATCTGGGGGTCGAGCACCAGCGAGCGAGCCAGGCCCGCACGCTTGCGCATACCGCCGGAGATCTCGCCGGGGAACTTGTTCTCGTCACCGGCGAGGCCGACGAGCTCCATCTTCTCCATGACGATGTTGCGGATTTCGCTTTCCTTCTTCTTGGTGTGTTCACGCAAGGGGAAAGCGGTGTTGTCGTAGAGGCTCATGGAGCCGAAGAGCGCGCCGTCCTGGAACATCACGCCGAACAGCGTGCGGATCTCGTAGAGCTCCTTGGCCGAGCACTCGATGATGTTGGTGCCGTCGACGATGATCTTGCCGCGCTCCGGACGCAGCAGCCCGATCAGCGACTTCAAGAACACCGACTTACCCGTACCGGACGGGCCGAGCAGCACGCTGACCTCGCCCGCCGGGATGTCGAAGGTGACGTCCTCCCAGATTCGCTGGGCCCCGAAGGACTTGGTCAGTCCCTCAACCTGAATACCGATGCCCACGCGAGATCCTTCCGCCGATAACCGCTGCCGCCACACGCCTCCCGCCTGTGGCTTGAGTCACTGTAGCTTACGACGCCCTCTGCGCGACACTTGTCGGAGGTCACATCTCGGCTCCGACCAGCGCAGACGGCAGAAATCACTGTGGGGCCGATCTGTTTGCCAGATCGACCCCACAGGTGACGTGAAACTACTTGACGGTAACCGTCGCGCCTGCGGCCTCGAGCTTGGCCTTGGCCTCGTCGGCGGCTTCCTTGGCGACCTTCTCGAGCAGCGGCTTGGGAGCGCTGTCGACCAGATCCTTGGCTTCCTTCAGGCCCAGCCCGGAGACGATCTCGCGGACGACCTTGATGACGCCGATCTTCTTGTCGCCGGCACCCTCGAGGATGACGTCGAACTCCGACTGCTCCTCGGCGGCCTCGGCGGGGGCTCCGCCTGCGGCGGGGCCTGCGGCGGCGACGGCGACCGGGGCGGCGGCGGTGACGTCGAAGGTCTCCTCGAACGCCTTCACGAACTCCGAGAGCTCGAGCAGGGTCAGTTCCTTGAACGCGTCGAGCAGTTCGTCAGTGGACAGCTTTGCCATGGTGTTGGCCTTTCTTTCTTGCTTTCTTGTGCAGCTGATGGGTGGTGGGGTTTGAGAAGGAAGCTTCTACGCCGCCTCCTCGCTAGCCTTCTTCTCCTGCAGTGCGGCAGCCAACCGTGCGACCTGCGACGCGGGCGCTGCGAACAACGCGGCCGCCTGGCTGGTCTTGGCCTTCATCGCGCCGGCCATCTTGGCCAGCAGTACCTCGCGGGACTCCAGATCGGCGATCTTGTCGATCTCCGAGACGGTCAGCGCTCGACCGTCCATGTAGCCGCCCTTGACGACCAGCGCCTTGTTGTCCTTGGCGAACTTCTTGATCGCCTTGGCCGCGTCGACCGCCTCGCCTGTGACGAACGCGATCGCGGTGGGGCCGACGAACAGCTCGTCGAGACCTTCGATACCGGCCTCCGCCGCGGCACGCTTGACCAGCGTGTTCTTGGCGACGGTGTAGGTAGCGGAGTCCCCGAGCGAGCGGCGCAGGTCCTTGAGGTTGGCCACCGTCAGTCCGCGGTATTCGGTGACGAGCGTTGCCGTCGCCTCCTTGAACTGCTCGGCGATGTCGGCAACCGCGGTGGCCTTGTCAGCCTTGGCCATGCATGCCTCCTCGTGGTTGGGAGACCGGCAGCCTGAGGGTCCGGAAACGACGAACGCCCCGACGCAGACGGTCGGGGCGCGCTGAAATACAACTGCCTCGTCCTCCTGCGTGGGCCGCCCGGATGGATCCGGGACCTTCAACCGATTTTCATCGAGCCCTTGCTCTTCGCGCGAGCGCTCATCGGTGACCGACGGTCTTTGGTGGAACTGGTCAAGAGTAGCGGACAGCCGCCCGATCAGCCAAAACGGCCGACCGCCACCCCGCTACTTCACGTGCGAGTCGGCCACGGCCAGAGCCGCGTCCAGGATCGCCAAGCCTTCACGCGCCTCGTCCGCGGTGACCGTGCACGGCGGCACGACGTGGATGCGGTTGAAGTTGGCGAACGGGATCATCCCGCCCTTCTTGCAGGCCGCGATCGTGTCGTTGAGCGCCGGGCTGCTGCCGCCGTACGGCGCCAACGGCTCCCTGGTGGCCTGGTTCGCGACGAGTTCGACGGCCCAGAACATGCCGCGGCCGCGGACTTCGCCGACGCTGGGGTGCCTGCTCGCGATCTCGGCGAGTCCGGGCCCGACGACCTCCTCGCCGACGCGGGCGGCGTTCTCGACGATGCCCTCCTCGCGCATGGTGGTGATGGTCGCGACGGCGGCCGCGCACGCCAGCGGGTGACCCGAGTACGTGAGGCCACCGGGGTAGGCGCGATGGGCGAACGTCTCATAGATCGCGGGGCTGATCGCGACACCGCCGAGCGGAACGTATCCGGACGTGACGCCCTTTGCGAAGGTCAGCAGGTCGGGTGTGGTGTCGAAATGGTCGATCGCGAACCACGTGCCTGCGCGCCCGAAACCGGCCATCACCTCGTCGGCGATGAACACGATGCCGTAGCGGTCGCAGATCTCGCGAACGCCTGCCATGTAACCGGGCGGCGGCACCATGATGCCGGCGGTGCCGGGGATGGACTCGAGCACGATGGCGGCGATCGTCGACGGCCCCTCGAGCCGGACCGTTTCGTCGAGGTGCTCGAGCGCGCGCTGCGTCTCCTCCGCCTCGGTGGTCGCGTGGAACCTGGTGCGGTAGAGGAACGGGCCGAAGAAGTGCACGACGCCGCTGTCGCCGTAGTCGTTGGGCCAGCGTCGCGGGTCACCGGTCATGTTGATCGCGGTGTCGGTGCCGCCGTGGTACGAGCGGTAGCGGGTCAGCACCTTGCGTCGGCCCGTGTGCAGCCGGGCCATGCGCACCGCGTGCTCGTTGGCGTCGGCGCCGCCGTTGGTGAAGAACACCTTGTTCAGGTCCCCCGGCGTGTGCTCCGAGATCAGTCGCGCGGCCTCGGATCTGGCGTCGTTGGCGTGCTGCGGCGCGACCGTGCACAGCTTGGCGGCCTGCGCCTGGATGGCGGCCACCACCTTCGGATGCTGGTGGCCGATGTTGGTGAACACCAACTGCGACGAGAAATCCAGATAGCGATTGCCGTCGCCGTCCCAGATGTAGGAGCCCTCCGACGCCACGACGGTCATCGGGTTGATCTCCTCCTGCGCCGACCAGGAGTGGAACACGTGTGCGCGATCGAGCTCGTGGGTGCGAGCCGCCTGAGCGCGTGCCTCGTCGCGGGTCAAACCGTTGGGCAGCGTCTGGATTTCCGGTGCAGTCGTCATGGTGTTCCTGCTCACTTGTTCTGGGGGAAGCCGAGGTTGATGCCGCCGTGGCTGGGGTCGAGCCAGCGCTGGGTGATGGCTTTGCCCCGGGTGAAGAACGCTACGCCTTCGGTTCCGTGGGCGTGGGTGTCGCCGAACAACGAGTTCTTCCAGCCGCCGAAGCTGTAGTAGGCCATCGGGACCGGGATGGGCACGTTGATGCCGACCATGCCCACTTCGACCTCGTTCTGGAAGCGCCGCGCGGCGCCACCGTCGTTGGTGAAGATAGCGGTGCCGTTGCCGTAGGGGTTGGAGTTGATCAACTCCATTGCCTCGTCGTAGGACTCGACGCGCACCACCGACAGCACCGGGCCGAAGATCTCGTCGGTGTAGACGCTCATCTCGGGGGTGACGTTGTCGAGCAGGGTGGGTCCGAGCCAGAACCCGGCTGGGGCGCCATCGGCGGTCACGCCGCGGCCGTCCACGACGACCTTGGCGCCGTCGGCCTCGCCTGCGTCGATGTAGGAGGCGACCTTGTCGCGGTGGGCCTTGGTCACCAACGGCCCCATGTCGGAGTTCTTGGTGCCGTCGCCGGTCTTGATGGTCGCGGCGCGTTCGGCGATCTTGGCGACGAGATCGTCGGCGATCGGGCCGACGGCCACGCACGCGCTGATGGCCATGCAGCGTTCGCCCGCCGACCCGAAGCCGGCGTTGACCATCGCGTCGGCCGCGAGGTCGAGGTCGGCGTCGGGCAGGATCACCGCGTGGTTCTTCGCGCCGCCGAGCGCCTGGACCCGCTTACCGGCCGCGGTCCCTGTCGAGTAGACGTACTGCGCGATCGGGGTGGACCCGACGAAGCTGATCGACTTGAGGTCCTTGTTGGTGAGCATCTCGTCGACGACGGTCTTGTCGCCCTGCAGCACGTTGAACACGCCGTCGGGCAGACCGGCCTCTTTCCACAGTGCCGCCAGCCACAGCGACGCCGACGGATCCTTCTCGCTGGGCTTGAGGACGACGGTGTTGCCGGTCGCGATCGCGATCGGGAAGAACCACATCGGGACCATGGCCGGGAAGTTGAACGGGCTGATGATGCCGACCGGTCCCAGCGGCTGCCGGATCGAGTAGACGTCGACGCTCGTCGAGGCGTTCTCGGTGAAGCCGCCCTTGAGCAGATGCGGTATTCCGCAAGCGAATTCGACGACTTCCTGACCGCGGGCCACCTCACCCAGCGCGTCGGAGACGACCTTGCCGTGCTCGGACGTGATGATCTCGGCCAGTTCACCCTTGCGCTCGTTGAGCAGCTCGCGGAATGCGAACAGGACCGCGGTGCGCTTGGCCAGCGACGTGTCGCGCCACTGCGGGAACGCCGCCTTTGCCGCCGCGATCACCGCGCGCGCATCGGCCACGCTGCCCAACGCCACCTCACCGGTCACCTCGCCGGTCGCCGGGTTCGTCACCGGCGCGGTCTCAGCTGACTCGCCGTCGAAGGGGGCGTTGTTGATCCAGTGGCTGATAGTGGACATTGGGCAGTACTCCTGACATGACGCACGATGCGGTCGACCGTTGGTACGCCCAGTGTGACCCGGCTGCATGGTCGATTGTCCGTACAAACCGTATCCAGATTCAGTGGCGGCTTTACACTGTGTAAATGGCGTTGACGGTCGCTGAAGTGATCGATCTGCCCGTGGTGCGGGCCGGCGACCCCGAGGTCCTCAGCAGGCGTCGCTGGGAGGATCCCGTTCGGTGGGTGCACGTCGGCGACGTTGCCGACCTGTCGCCGTGGCTGCAGGGAGGCGAGCTGGTGCTCACCACGGGGGCCGCGCTGCACGAGGCGCCCGCCCGCTACCTCCGCGGCATCGCCGAAGCGGGCGCGCTGGGTGTCGTCGTCGAGCTCGGCGCCGCCGGGCCGCTGCCCGCATCCGCATCCGCCATCGCCGACGACCTCGACCTCGTCCTGGTGGCGCTGCACCACACGATCCGGTTCGTCGAGGTGACCGAAGAAGTGCACCGGCGGATCGTGTCCGGCCAGTTCGAGGAGGTCGCGTTCGACCGCCGGGTGCATCGGGCGTTCACCGACCTCAGCATGAGGCGCGTCTCCGCCACGGGCATCGTCGACGCCGCCGCCTCCATGCTCGACGAGCCCCTCGTGCTGGAAGACCTTGCGCACCAAGCGCTTGCCGTTGCCCACGGCCCCGACACGACCGCCGACCTGCTGCAGGACTGGGAGCGACGGTCGCGGCGCGCGTCGGCGGACGGCGGCGCCGAGCAGTGGGCCGTGACGGCGGTGGGCCCCCGCGGCGAGGAATGGGGCAGGCTCATCGTGCCGCGTGCGCCCCGTGACGCCGGACGCACCGGGATGGTGCTCGAACGGGCCGCGGCGGCCCTGGCCCTGCACCGGATGATCGAACGCGACAGGTCGGGGCTGCATCAGCAGGCGCAGAGCGGTCTCATCGACGACGTGCTCCGCGAGCGGGTGACCGACGAGCGCGAGATCGCTGCGCGGGCAAACGCATTGGGCCTTCGCAAGGCGGCACGCTACTACCCGCTCGTGGTGCGCGCCCGGTTCGCCGCAGACGCCGCCGACCCGGTCGCCGACCAACGCCGCAACGTCTCGCTGCTGGACGCCGTCGTGCACACCGTCAACGCCTCCGGCCACACGGGGCTGTTCACTGTCCACGGCGACGGCGAGATCGGTGCCGTCGTCGCACTGGGCGCGAACAAGGGCGGGTCGGACAAGACGTGGACGGCGCTCGGTGCGGCCGTGACGCGAGAACTCAGCCGCGGTGACGGCAGGCAGCGGTCCGTGCTCGCGGTGGGCGAACCGTGCGAGCTTGTCGTCGACGCGGTGCAGGGAATCGGTGAAGCCGCCCATGTCGCGGAAGTCGCCCTGGCGATGCGCGGGGACCCACGCCCGTTCTACCGGGCCTCGGACGTGCGTCTGCGCGGGCTGCTGTCGCTGTTGCAGGACGACCCGCACGTGCAGGCGTTCGCCGAGACCGAGCTCAAAGCGCTGCTTCGCACCGAAAGCGGGCGCACTCCAACGGATCTGGCGGTACTGCGGGAATACCTGCGGCTGGCGGGCAACAAGGCCGCGCTGGCGAAGCGGCTGCACCTCAGCAGGCCCGCGCTCTACAAGCGACTGTCGGGCATCGAGCAGACCCTGGGTGTCCACCTCGACGATGCCGAGTCGATGGTCTCGCTGCACGTCGCCATGCTGATCCTCGAGGTGCGCCGCGGGGTCGACCTCGGCGTCTAGATATCTGAAATCACCAGGGCGGCCGCACCGACGAGGCCTGCGTCGCCGCCCAGTTCGGCGGGCACCACGCGAAGGTCGCGCAGAAAGCTCAGGCCCGCGTATCCGGCGAGCGCCTTCCGCAGCGGGTCGAAGAGCAGCGCACCCGACTTGGCCACGCCGCCGCCGACCACGGCGAGGTCGAGATCACAGACCGCACCTACTGATGCGATCGTCGCGGCGACGAACGTCGCGCATCGGTGAAAAGCGCGCATCGCCACCGGATCACCCGCATTGGCCGCGTCCGCGAGTTCCTTGGCGTCCGCCTCCGGCGGCGCCTTCCACCCGTGCTCCCTGGCCCACTGCGCGATGTGCGGCCCCGACGCGACCGCCTCCGCACAGCCGTGCCCGCCGCACGTGCACGGGGTTCCGCCGGGGTCGACCACGATGTGGCCGACGTGGCCGGCGTTTCCGGTGCGGCCGTCGTAGGGCGCACCGTCGAGCACCAATCCGCCGCCGATGCCCGTCGACACCACCATGCCGAGCATGAACTGCGCGCCGCGCCCCGCACCGCGCCAGCGCTCCCCCATCGCCATGCACAGCCCGTCGCCGCCCAGCCTCGCAGGCGCGCCGACCATGCTGCTGACCCTCTCGACGACCGGAAAGCGTTGCCACGCAGTGATGTTGATCGGGCTGATCGTGCCCGACGGAAGATCGATCGGCCCCGCTGACGAAATGCCGACACCGCGGACCGGGCCGCCTGCGGCTGTGACAGCGTCGGTGACCAGCGATTCGACCACGGCCCAGATCGCCTCGGCGTCGGTGTCGGGCGTCGGCAGCTGGGCGCGGTGACGGAGCTCGCCCTCGTCGCTGACGAGCCCCACCGCGATCTTGGTCCCGCCGATGTCGACGGCCAGCGTCTGGTCGGCCATCAGTGTCGGTGGGTGTTGTCGGGCTGACGGGGATCGCCGGGATGCTCGTAGCCGGGCGAGAGCAGAACCAGCGCGGCGCACCGCGCATCGAGCCACAGCCGGAACGCGCGGCGGCGGGCGGCGCCGCGCAGATGCTCGACGATCAACGCGCGGACCTCGTCCAGCGACGGAGGATCGAGAACCGTCGTACGCCAACCACTTTCGGAGTGTGTCGGCTGGGCGAACCGCAGCGGGTTGCGAGCGTGGTAGCCGGCGACCTCGGCATCGGTGACCTCGACATCGGCGGTGACGTGGGTGTACATCGCCCGTGCGAGCGGGTCATCCAGGGCGGCCGCCGCGACGCTGCCGATCTCCAACCGCGCCGCTTCGTCGGGCAGCACGTCCGTCACGGCGGGCGCTCCGTCGCCGACAACACCCGCATCGGCGGCCTCGGCGGCGATCACCCGCTCGGTCGTCAGAAGCTGTGTCAGCCACCGGCGCAGCTGCCTGCCCTCGCTGGTACCCGCCCGCGGCAGGGCCGCAGTGGGCATCGCGTCCCGCAGCGCCGCCTCGCGGGCGTCGACGTCGGCGACCGGCACACCGCAACCGGCGACAGTGGCGACGACCGGGCTCATCGAACGGTCACCCTCACGGCGGGTGAGTACACCAGCCGTCCCGCGCACCCGATGCGCACCAGCGCCCACCACTGCCCGGGCTGCACCCAGGCAGGCGGGGTGACGTCGAAACCGATCTCGGTGGTCTCGCCCGGCGTCAGCACGGCGCCCTGCGCGGCGGGCCCGATCCACTCCCACGTTCCCCACGGGCTGATGAGGTGCGCCTCGACCGCCAGGCCTGCGCCCGCCGCAGTGCCGACCGTCACCACGAGCCGGTCCGCCTCACCCGCTGTGACCTCGATATCCGCGGGATCGCCGACGAGATGGACGATCTCGTTGTCCTCGCGGGGTGTACCCACCGACACCGTGGTGACGTCCTCGACCACCTGACGCCACGATGCGGGCATCGACACCGCGTCATCGCCGGTGACCTGGAGCTGCGCCCGGATGGGGTACAGGCCCGGCGCGGTGTCTGGCGGCACCGTCAGCTCGACGTCGGCCTCCAGGTGTTCGCCGCTGGGAAGCACGAACGGCAGGCTCGACGGGCTCGCCGTCCACCCCGGCGGGCACACCAGGCGCACCGTGCCGTGCAGCACCGAGTCGGTGCAGTCGCTGGCGGCGGTGAGGCGCAGCACGACCTCGTCACCGGCATCCGCGGCGGTGGCCTGCGGGTGGAGGTGCGCGACGGCAGGCAGTCCGCCGAGCGGTGCGGGGCCACGGTTGTGCAGCCAGTACCGGGCGTACAGCGGTTGCGCCGCTTCCACCTCGGGTGCCAACAGCGTGTGGTCGGCGTCGAGCAGTTGCGGCATGTTGAGCCGGGTCAACAGTGTCGCGATCTCGTAGCCGTGCAGGGCGATGCCCTCGAAGGCGCGGTGCTTCTGCAGCCGGGGCTCCTCCAGCAGGTCGACACGCGACGCCGACGACACCCGGTGCAGTCCGGACGTGATCGCGACATCGGTTGTCGCGCCCACGGTTTCGACGAGGCGCACGGCGATGGCTTCGGCCGGGTCGACGGCCCTGCTGCTGCCGGAGGCCAGCGGATTGCCCGCCGCTTTCAGCGCGGCGAGCTGGACGGCTCCCGACGGTTCGACCTCGAGAAGCGAACCCCAGCGGGGCAAGCCTCCCGTCGCGCCCGGCTTTCCGGCGACTGCCAGCAACGGATGGGAGAACTCCGAACTGCGGCGCGGGACGGCGGCGGATCGCCAGTCGCCGGCGCCGCTGACCACCGCGTAGTCGAAGGTGTGGGTCCAGTGCTGCAGCTGGAAGTTCGAGCCGTCGGGCGCGGTGCGCCTCGGCTGCGGATCCATCCAGACACCCGACGGCCATCCGGTGCACGACCGCATCAGCGAGGTGTGCAGCGTGCCGTCGATGTCGACGGCGAAGCTCGGCACACCTCGGTTGAGCACCGCGACCGTTCGGTGCTCGTACGGGTCGATGTCAGACGGCACCTGCTGTGCCACCGCGATTTCCGCGTCGGCAAGGTCATCGACCATCGCCGTCACCGCCGCCGACAGGTCGTCACCGCCCGCGACGACGAGCACCGGCAGCACCCGCACGCCGCGGAGGTCGGCGCCGGGCAGCCAGCTCGACGCGAGTGGCGCCGCGGCAGGCACCCACACCCTTGCCGAGCCCGACGTGTACAGCTGGCGCTTGAGCTCCTCGCTGTAGGCCGGGTCGGCCTCGGCCAGAACCGCTGCGGTGAAGGCGTTCTCGTCGGGACCGCCGAGCGCGATACGCGCATCCGGCAGATTCGAGTCGACGTCCAGGTTCCCGTAGCGCGCCCTGTCGGCGCTGCTGCACGTGGCGGTGACACCCGCGCGCACCAGCGCGACCATCAGGTCGCGGGCCAGCGGTGCCGACTCCGACTCGGTCGGCGCGATCACCTCGGCGACCGACACCGCCCGCACGTCGTCGCCGACGCGGACCCGCAACGCCGAGGACAGCCCGAACCAGCTGTATGCCGGATTGTCCAGTGTATGAGGGTGTTTGGCGGTGTCGACCGACTCGTCGGAGCCGGCCTCGTGCAGCAGCGCGAAGCCCCGCCCGACGACGGCGTCGCCGACCTCGCTGACCGGCATCGCCCCGGGGACGGGGCACGGCCAGCGCAGCCGCAGCAGCTTGTCCTCGCCGGTGAACTCGTCGATCGTGGTGGCGCAGTCGACGCGCGCGACGCCGCGCCAGAGCGTCAGCGTCTGGGTGTAGCTCAGCACCGAGCCGATGCGTCCGCGCACCACCAGCCGCTCCCCCAGCGCGCAGCGGTAGCACTGAACGGAATCGGCGGCTGCGCCGGAGGAGGCCACCACCGGACCCTTGGGCAGCAGATGCCACGGCCCCTCACCGGCGTCGGGATGGGCGGGATACTCGTCGTACACCGCCAACTCGTTGCCGACCCTGCCGTCGGCCAGCAGTTCGCGGCCGTCGTCGAGCAGAGACGACACCGCGCCGCCGCGGGCCGCGTCGACCGTCAACCGGTACCGGTCGTTGCCGATCGTATCTCCGTCGACCTCGTTCCAACCCGGCACAGCTGGACCTGCCGACAGGTGGTAGGCGCGCCAGCCCATCGAGGGGATGTCGCGGGCCAGCCAGGTGACCGACCGTCCGCCGTGCTCCACGAGAGCGGCCACCTCGTTGCCGTCGGCATCGGTGACCCGCACGCCCTCACCGAGCGGGTCGTCCAGCCGGGCCGTCACGACGTCGGTTCTCTTGTGGGCCACTGTGTTCCACACCACCACGGTCCCGTCGACCGCGCTGGAGATGAGCGCGAGCGCGTTGTCGCGCGCCGCCGATCCCAGCTCCCACGCGTCGCGCCAGCCGGTGAGCAGGTCGATGTAGACCTGGTCGGATTCCGAGCCGGTGATCGCGTCGTGGTGGGCGCCGTAGACGAGCTGCACCCACGCCTTCTCCAGCGCCGCCTGCGGATAGGTGGCACCGCCGAGCAGTGCGGCGAACACCGCGAACCGCTCACCGTCGAGCACCGCGTTCTCGGCGTCGCGGTTGGCCTGCTTGGTGTCGATGTAGGACACGTCCTTGCCGGTGTAGATCGGGTTCATGTCGCGGGTCTGCGGCGACGGCTCGATCCCCCGCGCGTGCAGCTCGGCGCGCACC
>DATEIG010000321.1:0-2981 GCA_035279185.1 Mycobacterium sp. | reverse complement strand
TCCGACGCTCGTGGTGTGGATACCGGATCCGACTGCCATCGCGGCGAGACCGACGGCGACGCCGAGCAGGCTGCCCATCAGCAGCGGCCGGCGGCCCACCCGATCAACGAGGAACACCGCCACCAGCGTCGCCACCACGCTGACCGCGGCCAACGCGACCCCGGTCGCGTTGGGGGCCCCGAACTCCGATCTCGCGCTTGCGAGTCTCTCCAGGCTCGCGGGCGAGTAGTAGATCACCGCGTTGATGCCGACGAACTGCTGGACGAAGAACAGGCCGACCGCGAGCAGTATCGCGCCGCGCCCTGCGGTGGAGAACGCGGCGGACAAGCTACCGGAGGCCGAATCGTCTGTTGCCGAGGCGGTTTGGGGGATCAGGCGGTCCGAGCGCGTCAGGCCCAACCGGTCCTGGACGGCCATCGCGGTCTGTCGATCGCCCATGAGGGTCAACCACACCGGCGATTCCACGAGGAACAGAGCGGAGCCACTGAGGAGGAGACCGAGCACGGCGCCCGCGCCAAGGAGGAATCGCCACTCGGTGACGCCGTGGGGGAATGCCCACAGACCGACATACGCGAGCAGGATGCCGATCGTCACCATCAATTGGAAGAAGCAGATCATCCTGCCGCGGCGCGCGTTCGGCGCGATCTCGGCAATGTAGAGCGGGGCGGCGACCGACACCGCGCCGACCGCGGCGCCGACCACCAGCCTGCCGAGCAGCAGCACCAATTCCGACGGTGCGATGGCGCTGACGAATGCGCCGAAGGTGGCCAGGGCGCCTGCGACCATGATGACGTCGCGGCGGCCGATCACGTCGGCGAGGCGGCCCGACGCCAACGCGCCGAGCATCGCGCCCAGCAGGGTGGCCGTGCTCAGCCACGACGACTCGCCCCGCTCGAGAGCACCGACCGCGAGTCCGGTTTCGTAGCCGAACAGCAGGCCGCCCATCGCGGCGATGCCGACCATGACGTACAGCGTGCGCATCAGCCCGGCACCGCCGTGCGCCCGCGGATGCGGTCGGAGCGCGCCGCCGCCGCCCCGTCGTCCGGGGAGGTCAGGCCGTCGCGGAGAGCCACGTAGTGACCGTACCGGTGAGACGGGCTCCCGAGAGGTCGCTCAGCGCAAGACGACACGGGTGACCTTCCGGAACGCGGCGATGATGTCCTCGATGTCGTCGTCGGTGTACGTCGACCCGATTGACAGCAGCGCTCCGCGGGACCGCAGTTCGTCACAGACCGGAAGCGCGCCGTGACCGTAGTCGTAGCCGGCGGCGAAGTCGTTGGCCGGATGTGTCCACGGCATGCCGCTGCGGTTGTTGGACCGCTTGTGGACGAGGCTCGGGATGTTGGAGTACCAGTGCAGACCCCAATCCCGCATCGAGACAACCGCAAGGCTGCCCGACGGCCCGGCGATTCCCTCGGCCCTGATCGCGTCGATGAAGCGGCCGCAGATCTCCTCGGTGGGCAGGGTGCAGATCAAAACCAGGCCGGAATCCCCTGCGGGGTCGATGATCTCGCGGAACTCGAGGCCCGGGATACCGTCCAGCGCACCTCTGATGCGCCACTTGGCATCACGCATCGCAGCGACGATGTCGGGGAGCCTGCGCAGTTGCGCGAGCGCCAGCGCGCCGGTCAGATCCGACATCCGCGCACCGATACCCCACAGCTGGCAGCTCTCGTCGGAGGTGTCCAGCCTGCCTTCGCCGTCGCGGGCGTAGCCGAGGTCGTGCACCGCGACCATGCGCCGGTAGAGATCCTCGCTTTCGCACACCACGAGACCGCCCTCGCCGGACGTCATGGTCTTGTTCAACTGGAAGCTGAAGATTCCGATGTCGCCGAAACGGCCGACCGCGCGGCCGTTCTGACTGGCACCGGCCGCTTGCGCACAGTCCTCGATCATCGCCAGGTCGTTGGCGCGGCAGATCTCGGCGATCTCCTGCAGCCGCCCGGGGGCGCCACTCATGTTCACGCACAACACGGCTCGGCTGTGCGGGCCGATCTTGCGCTCGAGATCCCGCGGGTCCATGCAGAAGGTGTCGTCGATGTCGACGAGGCGCGGGATCGCGCCGGCCGCCACGATCGCCGAGACGCAGCTCACCCAGAGCAGCCCGGGAACCAGCACCTCGTCGCCGGGGCCGATCTCCAGTGCGCCCATGGCGACCGACAGCGCTGCAGTGCCGGACGATACGGCCAGTGCGTAGCGGTGGCCGAACGCCTCACACCATTCACGTTCGAACGTGTCGACCATGTGCTGCAGATCCGGCCCGTAGAAGCGGAAAGGGCTCTGCGCCTGCACTACTCGGGTCACAAGCTCCAGTTCTTCTGTGCCGATACGGTTGCCGCCGGGGAACTCCCACGGCAGAGGGCGCGTGCGGACGGGGCGTCCGCCGTCGATGGCGAGCCGGCCGTCCGGTTCATCGAAGTACTCGGACCTCGTCGATGTCGCCGCGGTCACTTCGTGACCTCGCACAGGGTGTGGACGTCGTCCTCCGCGCGGACGACGACGGCGATCTGCTGGCCGAAGCCGCTCTCGACCCTGCGGACGAGCTTGGCGACCTGGCTCTTGTCGGTCGGGTCCGCGGCGATGGCGCGAACGCGGCTCGCGCTGAGGCCCGCGACGATGCGGGTGAGCTGCATGGCCTGACGGCCGCTGACCGCGACCCGGTAGCCGGAGTGCACGAGCTCCCGCGCGATCCGGAAACCGCTGTCGGTGCCTGCATTCATCACCAGCGCAACCTCACCCTTGGGCGTGTGCCGTCCGGGTTTGGCTGCAGCCGTTTGGATCTCGACCGTTGTGGTTGAACTCTTCGTGGACATGGCGGAAAAGGTAGCCGTGTCCTGGGCCGGCCCGATTCCCCCGAACCGCTATTGCGACGGTCGATCGACACGTACTCCGATCGGCGGACACCGGGTTCATCCTCGAAACCACCGATCGCACGACATCGTCGGCGCTCGCGATGCGGGAGTGTTGGTTCATCGCCGGAG
>DATEIG010000320.1:0-2105 GCA_035279185.1 Mycobacterium sp. | reverse complement strand
GCCGTTCGTTCGGTCAATCTCGACCGCGGCGTCGTCGACGCGGAGCACGATGGCTACCGCAGGCTCGACGATCCGGTCACGCACCGTCGGTGGCTCGTCGCCGCACCCGACGAACCGACAGTGGCCGTCATCGATCTCCTCGACGGACATTCGGTCCACGACGTCGCGGTCTCCTGGCCACTGCACCCAGACTTGCATGCGGAGCCGAACCTCCGCGGACATCGGGTGAGCCGCAACGGTTCTGTCGTACTGGAGCTCCTCTACGCGGCCACGTCTTCCGTCGAAACCGAGCAGGTCCGCGGCGATGCGACCACGGACCGTGGCTGGTGGTCGGACCGGCTGGAGGCACGCATACCCGCTTGGTGGGTCGGGGCGCGATGCCGGACCGCGGGCCCCGTTGCGCTTCTGACCGTCCTGCACATCGGAGCGGGCGGCGTAGTCGGCGACGCGGACGTGGCCATGACCGGTTCGACGCTGACCGCCCGATGGTCGGAGGGCGGGGTCTGGCGGAGTTTGACCATCGACACCGACCGCAACGGTGCCGTGACGGGTACGTCCTCGTCTGTCGAGAGATTGGTGAGCAAGTCGTGAGTGATCCACTGTTGGACTCGGTCAGCGTTTTCGGGCTCGGATACGTCGGGTGCGTGAGCGCGGCATGCCTCGCGTCGCGCGGTCACCGCGTCATCGGCGTTGACGTCAACCCGAACAAGATCGACGCCGTCCGCCGAGGCATGGCCCCCGTCGTCGAGGAACGTATCGGTGATCTCACCGCCGAGGTCGTGTCGTCGGGACACCTCACCGTGACGGCAGATTCGGTTGACGCGGTGATGAACTCGGAGATCTCCCTCGTCTGTGTCGGTACGCCGTCAGCCGCAGGCGGCGGCCTGTCGGTCGCCTTCCTCGAACAGGTCACCGATGAGATCGGCGCCGCTCTGGCCCGCAAGGACGGCTGGCACGTCGTGGTGTACCGCAGCACGATGGTTCCCGGCACGTGCGAGGACCTGCTGATCCCCCGGTTGGAGGCGGCGTCGGGCAAGCGGGCCGGAGTGGATTTCGGTGTCTGCGTCAACCCCGAATTCCTCAGGGAGGGCAGCAGCGTCAAGGACTTCTTCGATCCCCCGAAAACCGTTGTGGGTACCACAGACCCGGCCAGCGCGGCACGGGTTCTCGAGCTGTATCGGGGACTTCCCGGGGAGCAGTTCGTGGTGCCGGTCCGGGTCGCCGAGATGACCAAGTACGTCGACAACAGCTTTCACGCGCTCAAAGTGGGATTCGCCAACGAGATCGGTGCGATCTGCTCGGCCCTCGGCCTGGATTCGCATGCTGTCATCGACATCTTCCTCGCCGACACGAAACTGAACATCAGCCCCGCCTACCTCCGTCCCGGCTTCGCGTTCGGCGGATCCTGCCTGCCCAAGGACGTCCGGGCACTCACCCACACCGCGCGCAGGAACGACCTGGACATCCCCTTGCTGGCCAACCTCCTGCCCTCCAACGAAAGCCAGATGCGTCGCGCAGTCGACATCGTCCTTGCCGCGGGGCGCCGCAAGGTCGGAATCTTCGGGCTGTCGTTCAAGCAGGGCACCGACGACCTCCGTGACAGCCCGATGGTCGAACTCGCCGAACGACTGATCGGCAAGGGGTTGCAGGTGAAGATCTACGACGCCACCGTGGTGCTGTCGCGCCTCACCGGAGCGAACCGCAGCTACATAGAACAGCAGCTGCCTCACATCGGCGACCTGTTGACCGACGATGTCGATCAGGTCCTCGACCACGGCGAAGTGTTGGTCGCCGGATCCCGCGAGCCGCGGGTCACCGAGGCCATCGCGCGAGCGGGAGCCGATCAACTGGTCATCGATCTCGTGCGCCTGCCCAACGCCGTCGAACTACGCGACAGCCCCAACTACACGGGCATCGGATGGTAGCGGACGGGGACGAGGAGTCAGCATGGGCATGAAGGTCTTGATGATCGGGCCGTATCCCGTGGAGCCCGGGATCGTGGTGGGTGGAATCGAGTCGGCTACAGCCACACTCGTTCCCGCGCTGGCGGCACGCGACGATGTGGAGAGCGTCACCGTGCTGAGGTTTCACTACGGTGATGCGTC
>DATEIG010000319.1:0-4525 GCA_035279185.1 Mycobacterium sp. | reverse complement strand
CCTTGCTCACGAGGTGGCGGAGCTTGGTGTGGCGCGGCGGGTCCATCGTGAGCATCATCAGCGCCAGCTGGAACTCGTCGACTGGGGTCGGCACGTCGAAGAAGACGCCTGCGGTCTGTGAGGACCAGGTGGCGCTGTCTCGGGAGACGGCGAGGATCTCGTCGTATCCCGTCAGCGCCAGGAAGCCGGGCCCGTCCTTGTAGGGGTGCCACGCGACCGGCGCGTGGCGCCGAAGCTCGCGGAAGGCATCGAACGGCATGCCGGTGAGGTAGGTGTCCGGGTCGGCGAGGTCGACACCGCCGATGGAGATGGCGTCATGGGCCACGCCAGTCAGTGTGACGGACCACGCCGATTCCGGGACGACATCGAACCGGTCGGGTGTAACTGCCGGCTCGGTTAGGCACCCGGCCGATTCGACGCTGTGGCCCACGCTACGGGCCTGACCTCCCCGATCATGAGGTGCCACCCCGCTGAGCTGGGAAAACGTTACCTTTTCGTGATCATTGCTGGTAGAGGCGTCCTCAGCTTTTTCTAAGGGTTCATTGAGGGAAGATGAACATTTACGCCTTTGCTCGTATGGTGCTACGTGATGGGGAGGCACAGTGTCGCTCAGCGCCGACGGATAACGCCGTCGGCCGTCCCCGCAGCGGCAGTCATCGCGCCCTACGCGTTGCTGCTCGCAGCCGGTGGTGACGTCTCCGCCCCGCCGCCCGTCCACGAGGCCGCGGCGCCCGATCAGATCGTCGAAGACCTTCGCCCGGTCGAGGTCGTCGCCTCGCCGCCGGACACCCTCTTGGCGGCCACCACAGCGCCTGCACCCGGTGTCGCCGCCGCTGGCGGTGTCGAGCAGGTGCAGTTCGCGACGGCGTCGCGGTACCGGGTCTACAACCGCGAGGCGGAGCGGGTGCTGCCGGTCGGCGTCGCACCGGAAAAGGGCCTCCAGGTCAAGACCATCCTCGCCGCGCGCAGCATCAGCGCGTTGTTCCCCGAGATCCAGCAGATCGGCGGTGTCCGGCCGGATGCGCTTCGGTGGCATCCCAACGGCCTGGCCCTCGACGTGATGATTCCCAACCCGACGTCGGCCGCGGGCATCGCGCTCGGGAATCGGATCGTGGCGTTCGCACTGGAGAACGCTGACCGATTCGATCTGCAGGACTGCATCTGGCGCGGGCAGTACTTCACGCCGAGCGGTGTGAAGGCGGGCGGCTACGGACACTACGACCACGTCCACATCACGACGCATGGTGGCGGCTATCCCACCGGCGGCGAGGTCTACATCCGCTGAGCCTGCCACGCACGCGCGGCGATCAGCTCCGGAACCAACACCTCTGTCAGTAGTCGCACCGTCTCGTCCCCGTCGCCCGGGTAGCGCAGGTTGTACTGCGTTCCGGGCACGACCCCACCCACACCGACCACCGTGCTGCCGCGCTGCGTGGTCCACTCCGCGAGCTGCGCCTCCCACGCCGACCCAGCGAACACCAGCAGTCGGTAGTCCACCGTCTTCGTCAGGTAGACGTCGACATGGCTCCAGTCACCCGTCTCGCATCCCACCGCGGGCACCCGCGGACCCTCCCGCAGCATCAGCGCGCCCTGCTGTGCCGAGCAGAACCGTTCCGCCGGCGCCGCGAGGTAGATGCCCGACGGCCCGAGTAGCGGCTCCGACACCTCGAGGCGCCAATCGCTCTCGGTGTCGAGCAGATACGCGCTGGCATCCGCCGACAGTGCCACGGCGTGCGCCAGCGCGTCGGTGTCGACACCCGTGAGGTGGCACTCCAACGCCAGCAGCATCGCGAGCGTGTGCTGGTAGCTGCGGCACGCGACGCCGCCCACCTCGGGCTCCGCCGCCAGGTTCACCACCGCGTCGCACCGTGCCGTGATCGCCGAGCCTGCCGTGTTCGTCAGCGCCACCGTGTGGACCCCGTCAGGCAGTCGGCCCAGGGCATCAAGCGTCTCCGCCGACCCGCCGCTCGCCGAGGTCGCCACGATCAGCGTGCGCTCACCCCACCGCGGAAGGTGTTGCGCCGAAGCCAATTCCGACGTTGCGATCAGCCCCGTCGCTCGCATCCGTGCGGCGGCGACGCCACCGGCATAGGCCGACGAGCCCATCCCCAGCAGCACCACGCGGTCGGTGCCGGGCGGGACAACCTTCTCCCACGGATTGGCCTTGCTCAGCGATGCCGCCAACCGCTGCAGGACCTCGGGCTTGCGGTACAGGTCGGCAGCGAAACCGTCCGGCTTCACAGATGGTCCCCCTCATCGAGAAGTGCGGGCAGCGCCGCGTCCGGCACGTACATCCACCGCGTCAGATGTCGGGCGGCGTAGACGATTTCGCGCAACGCCTGCTGCACACGAAACGGATACAGCGCCGCGTCGTCGAACAGGCCGGCATGACCCAACTCCGTGATTCGCGTCCGATAGGTGGTCAGGAACGTCCGTCGCATCGAAGTGTCGACCTCACGCAACACGTCGGGGTCGAGGTCGGTGTACTTGGCCGCCACGATCGCGGCGTGCGCCAGCGACTGCGTCATCCCGGCCACATCCAGTGCAGCCGGAATCGGCCGCATGCGCTCGTGGGATTCGAGCACCGGATTCCCGTCGAAGTCCGTCACAACGAACCGCCCGCCGCTGCGCAGCACCTGGCCGACGTGCAGGTCGCCGTGTCCGTCGAGGACGGCGGTTCCCGCCAGAGTGCCGAGTCGGTCGAGGACCGACGCGATCTCATCGCCTCGCTCACGTGCGGTGGCCACACTCGGCGAATCCGGCAGGGCGCACACGACATCCAGCACTCGGCGCGCGGCATCCCGCCACCGACCTGCATCCTCCCGCGACGCCACCGTCACCGTGCCGGCCAGAGCGCCGTGCAGTTCCGCCACCAGCGTGCCGACCTCGTGTGCGGTGTCGATTGCCGGATCCGGGTGATCGCCGCACACGGCTTCGGTGACCGCGTCGACGGCCCACGTCCACCCGTCCACCGCGCCCGGTAGATACTCGTCGACGCTGACCGCCAGCGTCTCCTCCCCGTTCGGGGGTCGCCACGTGACCAATCCCCACGGCGCGGGCATACCGGCGAACCCGGCCGCGCGCAGCACCGCGATCCGGTGCGGTGCGGGATGGGGTCCGTCCTGCAGATGCGCCGCCCACTTCACCACCGCGGTGTCACCGACGATCACCGACTCGTTGGTCTGGTCGACGCCGACAGACCTCTCGCCCAACGCGATTCGGTCGGCCCAGGATTGTGCGGTGAAGCTGCCGGACACCGACTCACCGGGTCGCTCCGCGAGCAGTCGCAGCAACGCTTCGGCCACCCCGTCACCGGCGACGGCGCGGCGCCACCGCCCCGACGGATCGCACACCATGGGAACGGCGGCCAGACCGTCGTCGTCCTCGACGATGGCCAAGCGCTTGCCGTCGGCGAGGTCGAGCGAGTCGAGCGGATCACCCAAGTCAAGCCCGATGTTTCTGACCGACTTCCTCGATCACGTCGGCGCCCACCCGCAGGCCGTCGCGACCGCGGATCGCTTCGCCGATCGACGCCAGGCGTGACCGCAGGTCGGTGTCGGCCAGTAGCCGATCCACCGCCCCGGTCAGCTCCTCGTCGGCAAATCCGTACGTGTGCAACCGGATCCCGAACCCGAGTTCGTCGACGCGCTGGGCGTTCTCGTACTGATCCCAGAACAAGGGCAACACGATCAACGGCTTGCCGAAGTGCAATGTCTCGGTGACGGTGTTGTTCCCGCCGTGGGAGATGACGAGGTCGACCTGGGGGATGACCTTCGTCTGCGGGAGCATCTGCTCGCCGACCATGTTGTCTCCCAACGTGATTCGGTCGGCCTGCGGCCCCTTGCTGACGATGTAGCGGTGCGGCGTCGTACCGAGCACGTCGACCAGGCGCTGCATCAGCTCGACGTCGGCCCCGCCGAGCGACCCCAGCGACAGGTAGATCAACGCGCTGCCCTCTGGTCGGTCGGCAACCTCTGCGGGGACCACGTACTCGTCGTCGGTCTCGCGCACGCTGGAGTCCATCCGGCTCCATGTCGCATCGAGAGGACGGGCATCGGTGTAGTCGGCTTCGGCCGGGTAGACGTAGAGGTTGGCTGCGGCGTCGTGCGGCATGAACTCGAGATCGCGCAGCGGATCGGCGCCCTGGGCCTGCACCCAGTCGTTGAAGTCCGACCACATCGCCCGGTGGGTGCGGTCGAATTCCTTTCGGTAGGCGTCCCATTCGCTGCGGTCCGCGCTCGGCAGGCCGGAGAACGGCGGCGGCACACCGGGTCCGGTCACCTCGAGCGGGCTGCAGGACACGATTCGCACGAACGGCGCACCCGCAGTGACCAGCGCGGGAAACAGCACGACGTTGTCCTCGACGATGACGTCGGGTCGGTGTGTGGCGATGATCTCTCGCAGGCGGGGCTCGCAGTACTTGGCGCCGTCGATCAGGGCCTGGTAGGTCGGCTGGATGAACGACTCGAGCTGATCGATCGTCGGCTTGCGGAATTCCGGAGCGGTCTCGGCGATGAACTGGGTC
>DATEIG010000318.1:0-8672 GCA_035279185.1 Mycobacterium sp. | reverse complement strand
AGTAGGACAGCGCCCGCGCCCGTTCGATGGCCACATGCATGTCGACGGCCTTGTGCTGTACGGCCTGGAAGGACCCGATCGCCACACCGAACTGCTGTCGCTGCTTCACGTGCTCGAGGGCGAGGTCGAGCACGCGCTGGCAGGCGCCGACCGTGCTGATCGCGATACCGGTGAGCGCCAGGTGGCGCGCCTTCTCAGCATCGGTGTGCAGCCGTTCGGTGTCGGCCAGTCGCACGCCGGTGAAGGTCACGTCGGCGATGTGCAGGACCGGATCGAAGACCTTGCTGCGCCGGACGGAGACCTGGTCCGCCTCGACGAGGAACACGCCGCCGTCGGTCACCACGGCGAACCGCGCGGCCCGGTCGGCGTCGAGGACGTGCTTCGCGGTGCCGTCGAGAACCCAGCCCTCGGCGTCGCGGTAGGCCGTGATGCCGTCATAGATCGCGGCGCCGGAGTGCTGCGGGTCGAAGCGTTCGCCGACCAGCGGCGCGAACTGCGTCAACGTCGCCAGAAACGGTGTCGGATCGGTCGCGCGTCCGAGTTCCTCGAGCACGATCGCGAGTTCGACGGCGTTCTCAGGGTCGGTCAGCTCCGTCCACCCGGCATCGATGTAGGACTGCCACAGCGGCGCGGGGTCGACGCCGTTCTCGGCCACCTCCCGGACCAGCGACGGCGGGCACTGCTTACCCACCGCATCGCGCACGGTGTCCTGCCACAACCGCTGATCCGCGTCGAACTCGAGTAGCATCTGCGCGCCTCCTGGTGCGATCGCCCGGCCTAACCGATCCCGCGACGAGAATAGCATTCTCTTTAGATGTCCAAACTGTTCTCGAAAACCGACTACCCCGTTTCGCTGGGCGGGTGCCGAGCATGTGACCAGCCCACACTCTGACCTGCAAGGAAGTAAGCGTTGCGCTTGAGAACCCAATTCTTGCCATTGAAGAACTTGGCTTTACACTTGGTCTATGTCCGGCGTCGACCGGCTGGCATCGGAGGCCATCAGTGATCGAACACAGTGACGGGACCACGACGCCCGTCATCGACGCCAGTGTCCACATCTTCGTGAAGTCGAACAAAGACCTCCGCGGGAACTTCATGGCCGAGCCGTACCGCAGCCGCGGCTTTCCCGACTATGAGATGGACTGGTACGGCGCACCTGGCGGCGAATACACCAGGGGCAGCGAGGGCCCAGACCGCCAGTACCCCGGCTCCGACCCGGAGATCGTCGGCCGGCACCTGTTCGAGGAACGCGGTGTCGACGTCGCGATCCTGCATCCGATGACCCGCGGCATCATGCCCGATCGCCATCTGGGAACCGCCATCGCCGCGGGCCACAACGAGATGATGGTGACGCGCTGGCTCGACGACGGCCAGTATCGGGACCGGTTCCGCGGCACCATCCGAATCAACCCCGACGACGTCGCAGGCTCGTTGCGAGAAATCGACAAGTACAAAGACCACCCCAAAGTGGTGCAGATCGGGGTTCCCTTGCAGTCGCGCGAGGTCTACGGAAAACCCCAGTACTGGCCGCTCTGGGAGGCTGCAGCGGCCGCGAATCTGCCGGTGGCGGTACACATCGAGGTCGGCGCCGGGCTGTCGTTCGCGCCGACGCCATCGGGTGTCACACGGACCTATGAGCAGTACGTCAGCTTCATGGCTCTGAACTACCTCTATCACCTGATGAACATGATCGCCGAAGGCGTATTCGAGCGGATTCCCGACCTGAAGTTCGTCTGGGCCGACGGTGCCGCCGATCTACTGACGCCGTTCATCTGGCGGATGGACTGCTTCGGCCGCCCACACCTCGAGCAGACGCCGTGGGCGCCGAAGATGCCGAGCGACTACCTGCCTGGTCACACCTTCTTCGTCCAGGGCGCGATGGACGGGCCGGGCGATGTCGATTTCGCAGGCGAGTGGTTCGGCTTCACCGGCAAAGAGGACATGGTGATGTTCGGCTCCAGCTACCCGCACTGGCAGGACAACGCTTTGACGGTGCCCGCCGCTTTCACGACCGAACAACGCGACAAGCTGTGCTGGCGCAATGCCGCACAGCTCTATGGGATAGACGTTGATGCCGGTGTCAGCGCACAGTAATAGCAGAGGTTCCGATCAAGGGAGACCACGATGACGTCAACGGTCACGTCCACCACGGAGCGCAAGCCCGCGGCCGAGCGCATCGCCGTTCGGTGCGTCGACTCCGACGTCCACCCCACGCCGCGCGGCGGTGAGCTAACGCAGTACATCCCGGAACCGTGGCGCAGCAAGTACTTCCTGGCGCGCAAGATCGGCGACCAGATCTACTACGACGCGCCCGACTACGCCCACGCCTACGCGATGCGAGCCGACACGTTCCCCGCCGACGGCCAATTCCCGGGCAGCGATCCGGATTTGGCGTTCAAACAGTTGATCATGGAGGCCGGCGCCGACATCGCGATTCTCGAGCCCGCCGCATACCCGGCCCGCTTCCGCGAGGCCAACCACGCGATCAGCTGCGGCCTCAACGACTGGCAGGCCAATCACTGGCTGGACAGCCACAACAACTGGCACGAGCGGTGGCGGGGCTCGATCTGCGTCGCGATCGAGGAGCCCGACGCGTCCGCCCGCGAGATCGAGAAGTGGGCGGGCCATCCGTACATGGGCCAGATCCTGATCAAGGCCGAGCCGCGCCCGTCGTGGGGCGACCCGAAGTACGACCCGATCTGGGCGGCCGCCACCAAACACGACATCACCGTGAGCTGCCATCTGTCGCGTGGCCATCATGAGGAGCTGCCGATTCCGCCGGTCGGTTTCCCCAGCTACAACCACGATTTCATGGTCACATACTCGCTGCTGGCGGCCAACCAGGTGATGAGCCTGATTTTCGACGGGGTCTTCGACCGCTTCCCGACGTTGCGAATTGTGTTGGTGGAGCACGCTTTCACCTGGATCCTCCCGCTGATGTGGCGGATGGACGCGATCTACGAGGCCCGTAAGTCGTGGCTCGACATCAAGCGCAAGCCGTCGGAGTACGTCAAGGACCACATCAAGTTCACCACCCAGCCTCTCGACTATCCCGAGGACAAGACCGAGCTGACCCGGGCGTTCGAGTGGATGGAGTGCGAGAAGATCCTGCTGTTCAGTTCGGACTACCCGCACTGGACGTTCGACGATCCGCGCTGGCTGGTGAAGCATCTGCCCGAGCACGCCCGCGAAGCCGTCATGTTCCGCAACGGCATTGCGACCTACCACCTGCCCGATACGGTTCCGGCCCTCGAGGGCCAAGTCCGGGTGTTCTGAGACGGTGGCAGAGGACACGAAACCGCCCCGGCTTGCTCAGGGGCGTGAGCACGTCGTCGCCACTGTCGACGAAATCCCGCCCGGTAAGCACAAACTGGTGCCGATCGGGCGCCACGGTGTCGGCGTGTACAACGTCAACGGCACGTTCTACGCGATCGCGAACTATTGTCCCCACGAGGGCGGTCCGCTGTGCTCGGGTCGGGCGCGCGGCCGCACTGTCGTCGACGAGAAAGTGCCCGGTGATGCCGTGATGGTTCGCGACCTCGAGTTCATCTACTGTCCCTGGCATCAATGGGGATTCGAGCTTGCGACGGGCACCACGGCGGTCAAACCGGAGTGGAGCATCCGCACCTACCCGGTTCGGGTGGTCGGCAACGACGTGCTGGTGATGGCGTGACGGGCCCGAAGCTCAAGCGTTTCGAGAAGGTCATGGAGATCAACGGCGGCAACGTCGTCTACGAGATCCTCGGCAAGGAGGGCGAATTCATCGCCCTGACGCCGGGCGGTCGGTTCAGCAAGGACATCCCCGGGCTGAGGCCGTTGGCCAACGCGTTGGTCAAAGGCGGCTATCGCGTCCTGCTGTGGGATCGCCCGAACTGCGGAAAATCCGACGTCCAGTTCTACGGCAAGAGCGAATCCCACATGCGCGCCGAGACACTGCACGCGTTGATCACCGGCCTCGACATCGGTCCGTGCATCATCGCAGGGGGGTCCGGCGGGGCTCGCGACTCGATGCTGACCACGATGCTGTACCCGGAGATCGTGCGAAAGCTGGTGGTGTGGAACATCGTCGGCGGGGTCTACGGGTCCTTTGTCCTCGGCGGCCACTACGTGGTGCCGAGCATCCTCGCGGCCAGGGGCGCGGGCATCAACGGTGTGCTCCACGTCGGTGAGTGGAAGCAACGCATCGAGGAGAATCCGGCCAACGAAGCGCGGTTCCGCGCGCTCGACGTCGACGAGTTCCTCAAGGTGATGTTGCGGTGGCTCAACGCATTCGTCTCCAAACCCGGTCAGACCATTCCTGGCGTGGAGGACGAGATGTTCGACAACATCACGGTGCCGACGTTGATCATCCGGGGAGGCGAGAACGACTGGGATCATCCCAAGCGCACCTCGCTGGAGGTTCACTGCCTCATCAAGGGCAGCACGCTGATCGACCCGCCGTGGCCGGAGGACGCGTGGGAACGCGCGGGCGAGAAGTTCGCCGCCAGCGGCGGCAAGAAGTTCTGCATGTTCGACACGTGGGTGCAGGCCGCGCCCGAGATCCTGAAGTTTCTGGCCGAGAAATGAGGTCACACCGTGCGGATGTGCACTTCGCAGTTGAGGGACGCCTCGAGCGCGGTGTGAATTCGGCTCTCCGGCACGCGATCCAGGTCCGACTTGCGCAGCGTCACCGAGACGATGTCCAGGCCGTCGTCGCCGACGGTGCGGCTGATCTCACCGTCCAGACCGAAACCGGCGAGCACGCCGTGGGCGTCGTCGTCGGTGCCCCTGCTGACATAGGTGACCACGCCCGGCACCGGTTCGGTGCCGAACGCTCTGGCGCACAACGCAACCGCGTCGCGCTTCAATTGTTCGGCGTCGCCGCCGATCATCAGCAGTTGCACCTCGCGGCGCGTTACGGGCATGGCGGCGAGGTTGGTCTCCGGGACCTGGATCTCCCCCGCATCGACCAGAGCGCGGAGGGCCGCCATGCCGTCTGCTAGCCCGTCCGGCGTGAGGCGGCCCGTGGGATCGACCTGCACGCGCACCACCGCGGTCCTCATGTCCGCAACACTATCCGCGGGCGGGAGGACGCCGTGACAGCCACGACCGATCTGGCGGTGACGGTGTGGCCGGGCCTCGAGCCCCGGTTGCTGCGCACGGGCACCGAGGATTACGCCGACTACCGCGCCTCGGGTGGATACCAGCGTGTCGACGACGTCGACGGCCTGCTCAGCCAGGTGGACCTGTCCGGTGTGCTGGGCCGGGGCGGGGCGGCGTTCCCGCTGGCGGTCAAGCTCACAACGGTTCGGGACAACGGCCGAGCGGCCGGTGGTTCGGTGGTGGTCGCCAACGGTGAAGAAGGCGAGCCGGCGTCTGTGAAGGACCGGTGGCTGCTGCGGCACCGCCCGCATCTGGTACTCGACGGGCTTCGACTGGCGGCGCGGATGGTGTCAGCCGACCGCGCGCATGTCTACGTCTCCGACCCGTCTGCCGCGGACTCGGTGCGCCGCGCGCTCGACGACATCGAATCCGGTGTGCTCGAGGGCCTCTCGATCATCGTGCGAACCGTCGAGGCCGGTTATGTCGCGGGTGAGGAAACGGCTGCGGTGCGCGCCCTCAACGGGGGGCCCGCCAAGCCGACGGATAAGCCGCCCCGCCCGTACGAAGAAGGCGTCGGCGGTCTCCCGACCATGGTCAGCAATGTCGAAACCCTCGCGCTGATTCCGTTCATCGCGCGCCACGGTGCTGAGGCGTTCCGTGAACAGGGCACGTCGGCGTCGCCGGGCACCTTTTTGGCGACGATCACAGGCGGCGGGAAGCCTGCCGCGCTCTACGAGCTTCCGCACGGGGTTGCTTTCACCGAGCTGCTCCGACTCCACGGCGTATCAAGCGATCAGGTGCGCGGAGTGTTGATGGGCGGGTACTTCGCGGGCCTGTTGAACCGCGACGTCCTCGACGTCACGCTCGACCACGAATCGCTGCGCCGCCTCGACAGCGGACTCGGCTGCGGTGCCGTCACGATCCTCACCGACGACTGCCCGCTCGCCGTCGCGGCGTCGGTGATGGCCTATTTCGACCGCGAGAACGCCGGCCAGTGCGGCTCGTGTTTCAACGGCACGGCGGCGATGTCCGCTGTGACAGAGGCACTTCGAGACGGTGTTGCCACCAGCGAGGACCTGGCACGGTTGGAGCGGTGGTCGGTCGTGCTCCGCGGTCGTGGTGCATGCGCGACGCTGGACGCCGCGACGAACATCGCCGCGAGCCTCTTGTCGGCGTTCCCGCAGGTGGTCGAGCGGCACCTGAACAACGACTGCGACGTATGCCGCCCCGGTGCCTACCAAGCGGTGCGCCCCTACGAGATCGAGGCGGTGGCAGCGGTATGAGCGAAGCTTGCGAGCGAATCATCGGCACAGCATGCGGTCTCGGAGTCTACGAGGAGGCCGCATGAGGATTCGTCTCGACCGAACGATGTGCGACGGGTTCGGGCTGTGCGCCAAACACGCACCCGAGTACTTTTCCCTCGACGACTGGGGATACGCGTCGCTGGAAGGCAACGGAACCATCCCCGACGAGGATCAGGCAGCGGTGATACGCGCTCTCTTGGACTGCCCCGTGCACGCCATCATCGAGATGGGCCAACATCGGCCGTCGCGTGACGGGACCGCCCATTCCGATGCCACGGAAGCGCCAGAGCCGCATCCGCAGACAGACGACAACGAAGCGATATCGGAATTCGTCCGATGACCCGACCACTTCCAGAAGTCAACGCGCAGAACGAGTTCTTCTGGACTGCGGGCGCCGACGGCGTGCTGCGGATCCAGAAGTGCATGGATTGCGAGGCGCTGATTCACCCGCCACAGCCGGTGTGCCGGTACTGCCGCGGTCGCAACATGGGTGTGCGCGACGTGTCGGGCGAAGCCACCTTGTCGGCGTTCACGGTCAATCACCGCTTCGGCTTTCCCGACCTGCCGCCGCCCTATGTCGTCGCCCAGGTCGCGATCGTCGAGGACCCGCGGGTCCGGTTGACCACCAACATCGTCGACTGTGAACCCGACGACCTCGAACTCGGCCAGACCGTGGCTGTCCAGTTCGAGAAGGCCGAGGACACGATGGGCACCGTCTGGTTGCCGGTGTTCACCCCTACCGCCGACAAGAAGACCGGCCCGCAGGCCGTCGACGAGATCGCGCCGCAAGACTTCGGCAAGCACGTCTCGCCGATGCTCACCGAGAAGAAGTTCGAGGACGCGGCGGCGATCACGGGAATCGGCATGTCGAAGATCGGCAGACGGCAGATGGTCCCGCCGCTGTCACTGACGATCGACGCATGCCAGCAGGCCGTCACCGACGCAGGCCTGACGTTCGACGACATCGACGGTCTCTCAACCTATCCCGGGCTCGACATCGCCGGTATGGGTGAAGGCGGGGTGACCGCCCTCGAGGGTGCGCTTGGTCTGCGTCCCGCGTGGATCAACGGAGGCATGGACACCTTCGGCCCCGGCGGCTCGGTGATCGCCGCGGTGATGGCCATCGCCACCGGGATGGCCAGGCACGTGCTGTGCTTCCGCACGTTGTGGGAGGCCACCTTCCAGCAGTTGATGAAGGAAGGCAAGACGTCGCCGCCCGGTGGCGCGCGCACGTCGAGTTGGCAGATGCCGTTCGGCGCCACGTCGGCCGCGCACACCCTTGCCCTCAACGCGCAGCGCCACTTCGCGCGCTACGGCACCACCAAAGAGACGCTCGGCTGGATCGCGTTGAACCAGCGGGCCAATGCGGCGCTGAATCCGACGGCGATCTACCGCGACCCGATGACCATGGACGACTATCTCAACGCGCGGCCGATCACCACTCCGTTCGGGCTGTACGACTGCGACGTGCCGTGCGACGGCGCGATTGCGGTCGTGGTTTCTGCCGTTGACGCCGCCAAGGACCTGCCGCACAAGCCCGTGCTGTTCGAGGCCGTCGGCACACAGATCCTCGAGCGGACCGACTGGGACCAGACCACGCTGACCCACGAGCCGCAGGTGCTGGGCCAGTCGGCGCACATGTGGACGCGAACATCGTTGCGGCCCAACGACGTCGATGTCGCGGAGCTGTACGACGGCTTCAGCTTCAATTGCCTGTCGTGGCTCGAGGGGCTCGGCTTCTGCGGCATCGGCGAGTCGAAGGACTTCCTCGACGGCGGAAAAGCGATCGCGCGCGACGGGGTCATCCCGCTCAACACCCACGGCGGTCAGCTGTCGCACGGCCGCACCCACGGTATGGGGCTGATCCACGAGGCAGTCGTGCAGTTGCGCGGCGACGCAGGCGAACGTCAGGTGAAGGACGCCCGTGTCGGCGTGGTCAGCAGCGGCGGGCTCACGCCGAGCGGGGCGATTCTGCTGCGGACCGATGGCTAGCGCCCCACGTCCGCGCGTCGTCCTCGTCGACGGCGTGCCGATGTCGGCGTTGGTGGCGGCGGTAGGTGAACCGAAGGCCGTGATCGTCGCGGTGCACGGCGGCGCCACGTCGGCGGCCTATTTCGACTGTCCGGCTCACCCGGAGCTCTCACTGCTGCGCGCGGCCGCGTCCGCCGGCTACACGGCCATCGCGCTCGACCGCCCCGGCTACGGCGCGTCGGCGTTCTACCACGACGACATGGTTGAAGCGGACAGGCGCGTCGGCTTCGCTCTCGGCGCCGTCGACAAGATCCT
>DATEIG010000317.1:0-7418 GCA_035279185.1 Mycobacterium sp. | reverse complement strand
TCGCATCGAAGGTCAGAAGACCGCGGCGTTCGAGATCGTCGACGCGCTCGGCGTCGCACCCGACGTGCACTCGCTGCCGGTTGGCAACGCGGGCAACATCACCGCGTACTGGAAGGGCTACACCGAGTACCACCGCGACGGGCTCACCGACCGGCTTCCGCGCATGCTCGGCACGCAGGCGGCAGGCGCTGCGCCCCTGGTCACAGGCGAACCCGTCAAGAATCCCGAGACGATCGCCACCGCGATCCGCATCGGCGCGCCCGCGTCGTGGACATCGGCGGTCGAGGCCCAGCAGCAGTCCAACGGCCGCTTCCTCGCGGCCACCGACGACGAGATCCTCGAGGCCTATCGCCTGGTCGCCGCCAGCGAAGGCGTCTTCGTCGAGCCCGCGTCGGCTGCCAGCATCGCGGGGCTGCTCAAGTCGATCGAAGACGGCTGGGTCGAGCGCGGCTCCACGGTGGTGTGCACGGTCACGGGCAACGGTCTCAAGGACCCGGACACCGCACTGAAAGGCATGCCGACGGTCACCCCGGTACCCGTCGATCCGGGCGCTGTCGTCGCACAGCTGGACCTGGGCTGACGCGGTGACGCACGCTCTGCCGGCTGGTCTCACGGCGACCAGTGTCGTCGCCGCGTCGAGCGCCAACCTCGGGCCCGGATTCGACAGCCTTGGCCTCGCGTTGAGTCTGTACGACGAAATCGCCGTCGAGACAACCGAATCCGGGTTGAACGTCGAGGTCGAGGGTGAAGGCGCCGGGCACGTCCCGCTCGACTCGACACACCTCGTGGTGCGGGCGATCCAGCACGGGCTTCGGGCACTCGGGTCGACGGTCGGTGGCCTGAATGTCCGGTGTCACAACGTCATTCCGCAATCGAGGGGACTGGGCTCGTCGGCGGCAGCCGTGGTCGGCGGGCTGGCCGCCGTCAACGGCCTTGTCGCCCAAGCCGGTTTGACACCGATGTCTGCGGCCGACCTGATCCAGCGGTCATCGGAGTTCGAAGGACACCCCGACAACGCGGCCGCAGCGGTACTCGGCGGTGCGGTGGTGTCGTGGACGTCGACAGGTGCGACGGGACCGCGTTACGCGGGCGTCCCGTTGCGGATCCATCCCGACATCCACCTGTTCAGCGCGATACCCGAGCAGCGGTCGCTGACGGCCGAGACGCGCGTGCTGCTGCCGCGCTCGGTGAGCCACGGGGACGCTCGCTTCAACGTCAGCCGGGCGGCACTGCTGGTCGTGGCCCTCACCGAGCGCCCGGACCTGCTGATGGACGCCACCGAGGACGTCCTGCATCAGCCGCAACGGGCCATTGCGATGCGGGCCTCCGCGGAATATCTGCAGACGCTGCGCCGTTGTGGCATTGCAGCGGTGCTGTCAGGGGCCGGACCTGCGGTTCTGGCGCTCAGCACGGAGCGGGAACTGCCCGCAGAGGCCCTCGAATCCGGCGCCGCGAATGGATTCACCGTCAGCGAGATGTCCGTCGGCGACGGCGTTCGGTGGACGTCAGGCATTCCAGTTCGGAGTTGACAGCTGTCAGACACGCAGCGGCGTCTTTCTTGCTTCCCGCAACGAAGGGGGCTATTCTCGCACTCGTCCAGCAATCGCATGGTTTTCACCTGCGCCGACACTAGGACACCACTCAACTTTTGGACTTCCACTCGTGGACTGACGGTTCGCCATATCGCCGCGAATCCCGGCCATCACCGTTGCAGATGCGACGGTGGCAGCTTCGCAGTCAGCTACTTGGCTGAGTGCAACGAAACCCCCGTGTGACGTGATCAGCGGGGGAAGGAAAGGAAATCCGTGACTGAAACGGACCTCGTCACGGCTGGGGGCAGCCCCGAGCAGGCTGAGCTGCCGAACACCGTGAACACCGAATTCTCATCGCCGGCCAAGCCTGACGTGACACATCCCGCGGCCCCGGCCGAGGACTCTGCTCCCAAAGCCGAGGTGACGACCGATGCCTCCAAGGGCTCGCTGTCCACCATGGTGCTGCCCGAACTGCGGGCACTGGCCAACTCCGTCGGCGTCAAGGGCGCTTCCGGTATGCGCAAGAGCGAACTCATCGCCGCCATCCGTGAGAGCCGCGGAGAGAAGGTCGCCAACGACTCCGGCGCTGCGAAGGGCGCCGACAAGACCGACAAGCCGGCGGCCGCCGCCGACAGCGGCTCCGCCGACACCGCCACCGCGAACGGCACAGCCGGCGACACCGAGCAGCCCACTCAGCGGCGTGAGCGCCGCGGCGCCTCCCGCGACGTCGGCTCGCCCGGCGAGAAGGACAAGCAGGACGCCAGGGACGGCGCCGGCGCGGACAAGTCCGACAAATCGGAGAAGACCGACAAGTCGGACCGCAACGCCGAGAAGAACAAGAACCAGCAGGACTCCAAGCCCGACACCAAGCAGGACGGTGGAGACCAGCAGGGCAACCAGAACCAGAGCAACCAGAACCGCGGTGGCGGGGATGACGACGGCGACGGCGACGGCCGGGGCGGTCGGCGTGGCCGACGGTTCCGCGACCGCAGGCGCCGCGGCGAGCGCGGAGGCGGCGACGGCAACGCCGACACCGAACTGCGCGAGGACGACGTGGTGCAGCCCGTCGCGGGCATCCTCGACGTGCTCGACAACTACGCCTTCGTCCGCACCTCCGGCTACCTTGCCGGGCCGAACGACGTCTACGTGTCGATGAACATGGTGCGCAAGAACGGCCTGCGCCGCGGCGACGCGGTGACCGGCGCCGTGCGCCTGCCCAAGGACGGCGAGCAGCCGAACCAGCGGCAGAAGTTCAACCCGCTGGTGCGCCTCGACAGCGTCAACGGCGGATCGGTCGAGGACGCCAAGAAGCGCCCCGAATTCGGCAAGCTGACCCCGCTGTACCCGAACCAGCGGCTGCGGCTCGAGACGTCGACGGAGAAGCTGACCACACGCGTGATCGACCTGATCATGCCGATCGGCAAGGGCCAGCGCGCCCTGATCGTGTCGCCGCCCAAGGCTGGTAAGACCACGATCCTTCAGGACATCGCGAACGCGATCACCCGCAACAACCCCGAGTGCCACCTGATGGTCGTGCTGGTCGATGAGCGCCCTGAAGAGGTCACCGACATGCAGCGCTCGGTCAAGGGCGAGGTCATCGCCTCGACCTTCGACCGGCCGCCGTCAGACCACACACAGGCTGCCGAACTCGCCATCGAGCGGGCCAAGCGCCTGGTCGAACAGGGCAAGGACGTCGTGGTGCTGCTCGACTCGATCACCCGGCTCGGCCGCGCGTACAACAACGCGTCGCCGGCCTCGGGCCGGATCCTGTCCGGTGGTGTCGACTCGACCGCGCTGTACCCGCCGAAGCGGTTCCTCGGCGCGGCCCGCAACATCGAGGACGGCGGCTCGCTGACGATCATCGCCACCGCCATGGTGGAGACCGGCTCGACCGGTGACACGGTGATCTTCGAGGAGTTCAAGGGCACCGGCAACGCCGAGCTCAAGCTCGACCGCAAGATCTCCGAGCGTCGCGTGTTCCCTGCCGTCGACGTGAACCCGTCGGGCACCCGTAAGGACGAGCTGCTGCTCTCCCCGGACGAATTCGCGATCGTGCACAAGCTGCGCCGCGTGCTGTCGGGCCTGGATTCGCATCAGGCGATCGATCTGCTGATGAGCCAGCTGCGCAAGACCAAGAACAATTACGAGTTCCTGGTGCAGGTCTCCAAGACGGCGCCGGGCGGCTCGCAGGACGACCTGGACTAGTCACCCGCTGGCCGGGTCGGCCCGTAGGCCCGGCATCACATAGCGCCGCACGTGCGCGCGCACCTGGACCCGATCCGTGGGGTCCAAGGTGTTTCCGGGCACGGTCGCCAGC
Source organism: Mycobacterium sp. (assembly GCA_035279185.1). Lineage (GTDB taxonomy): Bacteria > Actinomycetota > Actinomycetes > Mycobacteriales > Mycobacteriaceae > Mycobacterium. The sequence goes on along the minus strand of DATEIG010000317.1, from coordinate 3,569 downwards.
GAGATGAGGATCCGGGCCACCCATTCGGAGGCCTCGGCGATGTCGAGGTCGGCGTGAACTTCGCCGCGTTCCTGCGCCGCGACCAGATAGGGCCGCCAGAAGTCGGCCAGATCCGGCACCAGGCCCTGCACGCCCGCACCGGCGCAGGCGGCGAACTCCTCCGGTTCCTCCATCCGCAGCCGCATCAGCACCGCGCCAGGGTCGTCGTAGGCGGACCGCGCGTTCACCACGCCCTCGGCCATCTGCTCGGCCAGGCCGTCACACTGTTCGAGCAACGCGTGCGCCTCCGACCAGTACGCCTCGTTCAGGCGGACGATCGCGGTGCCCAGCAGTGACACCTTGTCGGGGAAGTGCCGGTAAAGCCAACCGCGCGAGACCTTGGCCACCTCGGCGACCTCGGACACGGTCGTCGCGCGAATTCCCTTGCTGCGCAAGCAGGTCTCCGCAGCGTCGATCAACCGATCGCGGACGCTCTTGGCGGCCGTGCTGCTCGTCACCGGGCACTCCTCATCGTTTCGTCGCGCCGGCGGGCGCGATCAGAGCATTCTGTCAACCGGAAGGCGGATACCGACGGCCGCACCCGAGATGGTAGACACATTTGCAAATCTGTTCACGACTGCGACGGACCGAGGTAAGCGATGGCGGACACCCTGCAGCAGTTGCTTCGTGAGCGCTCCGACCAGGACACCGTCGCGGTCCGGCACGGCGACCGAACCTGGACGTGGCGCGAACACGTCGCCGAAGCCCGGGCGCAGGCGGCGGCGCTGATCGACATCGCCGATCCGGACCGCCCACTCCATGTCGGGGTGCTGCTGGCCAACGGACCCGAGATGCTGACGGCGATGGCGGCCGCTGCGCTCGGCGGCTACGTGCTGTGCTGCATCAACAACACGCGCCGAGGGCACGGCCTCGCCCGTGACATCGCTTTGGTCGACTGTCAGATCCTGATCACCGACGCCGCGCACCGCCATCTGCTCGACGGCCTGGACCTGCCCGGGGTGCGGGTGCTCGACACGTCGAGCGACGAATGGGCCGCGCTGACCACCCGACACGCCGATCTGACGCCGCACCGCGAAGTCGGGCCCGACGACACGTTCGTGATGATCTTCACGTCGGGAACGAGTGGAGACCCGAAGGCCGTGCAGGTGCAGCACATGATGCCGATTTTCGCGGGAAGTGCTCTTGCCGAACGCTATTCCGTGACACCGTCGGACGTCTGCTACGTGTCGATGCCGTTGTTCCACTCGAACTCCATCTACGCGGGCTGGGGTGTGGCGATGGTGACCGGCGCGGCGATCGTGCCCGCGGTCTTTTCGACATCGCGATTTCTGGACGACGTCCGCCGCTACGGCGTCACGTTCATGAACTACGTCGGCAAGCCGCTGGCCTACCTCCTGTCCACCCCCGAGAAGCCGGATGATCACGACAACCCGCTGCGGGTGGCATTCGGCAACGAGGCAAGCGATCGTGACATCGCCGAGTTCTCGCGGCGTTTCGGCTGCACGGTGTGGGACGGCTTCGGCTCGACCGAGAACGCCGTCATCATCACCCGCGAGGACGGCTGCCCCGACGGCTCGCTCGGCAAAGGCTTTCCGGGAGTGGCCATCTACGACCCCGAAACGCTGCAGGAGTGCGCGGTCGCGGAGTTCGACGAGAACGGCGATCTGCTCAACCGCGAAGCGGCGGTGGGGGAGCTGGTGAACACCTCCGGCGGTGGCTTGTTCCGCGGTTACTACAAGGACGCGGGCGCAACCGATCACCGGTTGCGCCACGGGATGTACTGGTCGGGGGATCTGGCCTACCGCGACGCCGACGGCTGGATCTACTTCGCGGGCCGCATCGCCGACTGGATGCGGGTCGACGGCGAGAACCTCGCCGCCGCACCGATCGAGCGCGTGTTGATCAGGCTCCCGCAAGTGAGCCGCACGGCGGTGTATCCGGTACCCGACGAATCCGTCGGCGATCAGGTGATGGCGGCGCTCGTATTACGCGACGGTGCAACTCTGACGCCTGAGGAGTTCAGTGAATTCCTTGCCGCACAAGCGGATCTGTCGCCGAAGGCGTGGCCGCGTCATGTGTGGATCGCCGACGATCTGCCGTCGACGGCGACCAACAAGATCCTCAAGCGGGAGTTGGTCTCCTACGGCACCACACCGCACGGTGGGCTGCTGTGGAAGCGCGACGGTCAGCGGTACGGATCGGTGATCTCGCGCAGCGAAACCAGCGCGGAACGCATGTCGTCATAGGCTTTCGCGCCGAGGTGCGCTTGCCACTCGGCCTCGACCCGCGCGATCTCGGCGGCCGCTGTCGCGCAGAGCTTTTCGCCCCGGTCGGTGAGGACAACGAGACGCGCCCGCGCGTCGGCCGGATCGGGTTTGCGCGTGACGTAGCCGTTCGCCTCCAGCTCGTCGACCAGTGCGCCCGCAGTCTGTTTCGTGACCCCCGCCTGCTCGGCGAGCTCGGTGATGCGGATCCCCTCGCGGTTGAGGCGCTGGCCGATGCGGCTCTGGGCGAGCGTCAGGTCGTCGAAGCCCGCCGACCGCAGCCCCTCGACGACTCTCGCTTCCGCGGCGCGGTGCGCGACGAACATCAGCAGTGCGGAATTCGGTTCGTCGCCCATGCGACCGAGTATAGGTTGATTTAGTACGGAATCCTGTCTATATTAGTCAGGAATACTGACTACTTGGGAGGGTGACATGGACGACGCGCAGATCTGGGCACACATCGACGAGCAACGCGCCGACCTCGCCGACTTCCTCGACACGCTCACGGCCGATCAGTGGGGGACACCGTCGCTGTGCCCGGGATGGACGGTTCGCGAGGTCGCCGTCCACGTCACCCAGTCGGCGACGAACTGGGCGAAGCTGATGTTCGAGATGGCGCGGTCTGGCTTCCGCTTCAACGCGGTGACCCTGAGGATGGCCCGCGGCGACACGCGGACCCCTGAGGAGATCACCGCGGCGCTGAGGGCGATGGTCGGCGGCCGGCGCAGACCGCCGGGCACAGCGCCCGCTGACCCGCTGATGGACGTGCTCGTGCATGCACAGGACATCGCCATACCCTTGGGCGTTCGGCGCGTCATGCCCATCCCCGCCGCGATCGTCGCCGCGGAACGGGTGTGGTCCATGGGCTTCCCGTTCAACGCGCGCAGGCAATTCCCGAACACCAGATTCATCGCCACCGACGCCGACTTCAGCGTGGGCACCGGCGAGGATGTCCGTGCTCCGATCCAGGACATCCTGATGACGCTCTCGGGCCGGCGGGTCGGTCTGCCGGTGGAATAGGCGGCCCCGTCGGCGCGTTTAGGATGCTGGCGGTTGACCTGGCATAATGGTCCGCTGACCTTCGGTTCCGGTTCACGTCCGACAGCTCCAGGTATGGCGCGGACGACCCGGCGGCCAACGAATGAAGAGGACACCATGAAATCGGGCATTCACCCTGACTACGTCGAGACCACCGTGCACTGCGGTTGCGGTGCCACGTTCACGACGCGCAGCACCAAGAAGAGCGGCCAGATCCACGTCGAGGTCTGCTCGCAGTGCCACCCGTTCTACACGGGCAAGCAGAAG
>DATEIG010000316.1:0-7382 GCA_035279185.1 Mycobacterium sp. | reverse complement strand
CAGTTGCGGATCGGTCACGACTTCGGCCACGGTGTTGATCGGCCCGCTGATCACCCCCGCCTCCGACAGCGTCGAGATGATGTCGTCGGGGCTGCGCTGCGCGGCCCAGTCGCCGATGATCTTGTCGAGCTCGTCCTGATTGCGGCCGCGCGCAACGTGATTGGCGAACCGGTCGTCGACGGCTAGCTCGGGTTGGCCCATCGCCGCACACAGTCGCCGGAACACCGTGTCCTGGTTGGCCGCGATCACCACCCAGCTGCCGTCGGCGCTGCGGTAGATGTTCGACGGCGCGATGCCCTCCAGCCGCGTACCGGAGGGACCGCGGACCACACCGCCGACGTCGTAGTCGGGAATTGTCGACTCCTGCACGGCCAGACAGGATTCCGTCAACGCGGCGTCGACGACCTGACCCTCGCCGGTGACGGTGCGCCGGTACAGCGCGGCCATCGCGCCCTGCGCGGCGAACATCCCCGCCAGGCTGTCGCCGAGCGACAGCGCGAGCCGCGGCGGCGGCCCGCCGGGGAAGCCGTTCATGTGCCGCAGGCCGCTCGCCGCCTCGGCCACCGATGCGTAGCCGGCTTTGTGCGCCTCCGGCCCGGTCTGCCCGTAGCCGGACACCCGGACCAGGATGATGCCCTTGTTGCGCGCTTTGAGGGCGTCGTAGCCCAGTCCCCATTTCTCCAACGTGCCCGGCCGGAAGTTCTCGACGATGATGTCGCTGCGCTCGACGAGGTCGAGGAACAGCTCACGGCCCGCCGCCTCACGCAAGTTCAGCGTCACGGCCTTCTTGTTGCGGGCGTGCACCGTCCAGAAGAAGTGGTGCCCGTCGAGTTCGGCCTGCCCCCAGGTACGTAGCGGGTCGGGCGCGCCCGGCGGCTCGATCTTGATGACCTCGGCACCCATGTCGCCCAGCAGACGGCCTGCGAACGGGCCCGAGATCAACGTCCCGACCTCGATGACGCGAACGCCGTCCAGCGGACCCCGGCAACTTCCCGGGTCGCTACGCTCCTGCCCTCCGAACGTCACAGCGAGAACCCGTGCCGGTGCAGCCAGTCGGTGCAGATGCCGACGGCCTGCGCGCGGGTTTCGCGCTGGTTCGGCCCGGAGTAGTAGTGGTTGGCGCCTGTGATCTCGTACATCTCCTTGTCAGGATGCCCGATCGCCTCGTACAGCCGGCGGGTGTGGCTCGGTGTGCAGGCGTCGTCGGCGAGATTCCCGATCACCAGTGTGGGCACGGCGATGTCGGGGCCGCATTTGACGGCGTCGCCGTTGGCGTCGTCGTAGCTCCACTGGGACAGCCAGCTACGCAGCGTGCAGAACCGGGCGAGCCCGACGGGACTGTTGTTCACCACCTGAGGATCGCCCAGGTAGGTCATCCGCGGCGCACGTTCGTTCGGATCGACCGTGGGGTCGAGCCACCGCGGGTCGGCCATGGTGCCGTGGACGACGAAGCCGTACTCGTCGTCCGGCCTGCCGGCGGCCTTGAGCTCAGCGAGTTTCTCCTTGACCCACTTCGTGATTCGGCGGTTGCGCGCGATCTGTGCGGCCCGGTAGCGCGCGAGGAACTCCTCGGTATAGGGCGGCTGGTTCGGGTTGTCCGGGTTGTACAGATCCAACTCAGGGTCGCGCTTGGCTGGGTCGGACTCGTCGAGGATCGAGGCGTCCAGCCACTCGGTCAACGTGCCATGGCGGCTGACGTGCGCGGCCAGCAGCATGATGGCGTCGGCGGGGATCAGGCCGAGCTTGGTGAGGTCGGGCCCGTCACCCGACGGGCTCGCCGTGACGGTCGGGTTCTGCGCCTGCTGCTGGTAGAACACAGACAGCGAACCGCCGCCGCTCCAACCGGCCAGCACCACCTTCGAGTAGCCCAGCCGGTTCTTGGCGTCCTTGACGCACTCGCCGAGGTCCTCGACGACCTTCTCCATCAGCAATGCCACATCGGTGCCGCGGAACCGGCTGTTGCAGTAGATGACATGGTGGCCGCCCCGCGCCAGCGCGTTGATCATCGGCAGGTACGCGCCGCCGCCGATCGGGTGCATGAACACCAGCACGGTATCTGACGGCTTGTCCTTCGGCTTGAGCAGATAGCTCTCCATCACGACGATCTCGGAGACACCGCCGTAGGTGTCGCGTACGCCCGACTTGTTCTCGAAGGCGACGAGATACGGGATCCGGTCGTAGTCGTACGTCACAGGCGTATCCGTCGCGGTCATCAGTGTCCTCGCCTCTTCGCGCAAGCGCTCATCAGTGTCCTCGCCTCTTCGCGCAAGCGCTCATCAGTGCTGCCCCAGATCGTTGGCGACGACATCATCGGACGGGACGAGCCTGCGACGCGTGTCGATCGCGATCACCGACCAGTCCACCCTGTCGTACTCGTCGAACTTGCGGCGTGCGCGTTCGCGTGCCTTCTCCGGTGCGCCGTGGTGAACCCCCTGCGGCGCATGGGAGATCAGGCCGGGCGGCATCGGGATGCCGTAGAGCGAGCCGGCATGGAAGAACGCGATCTCGTCGTAGTCGACGTTGCGGTGGTACCACGGGGTTCGCTCGGTGCCCGGCACACCTTCGGCAGGCTTGGGCAGAAAGTTCATCACGCAAACACCGGTGGCCTCCATGAACAGGTGTGCGGTCGCAGGCAGGTGGACGCTGTCCGAGGTCACCACGTTGTAGTCGGCGATGTTGAAGGTGAACGCGAAGTTGTCGCCGCGCCACCCCTCCACATCGAGCGGATGATGTTGGTAGAAGAGAGAAGTCGGGCCACCCTCGTGAATGAGCCGCACTTCGTACTCGTCGCGCCCGTCATCGTCGGGTGCCGCGGGATCCGGGATGACGACCTGCGACGGGTCGAATGGGAAGTGCCTGCCGAGCGGACCCGCGGGCGGCACCCGGAGTTCGTCGGTCGTCTGGATCAGCAGCACGGTGGATTCGTCGTCGGGCACCTGGCGGAACGTGCACGCCTTCGGGATGTACACCCAGTCGCCGTCGCGGTAGCGCAGCGGACCGAACTCCGTCTCGATCAGACCGGATCCCTTGTGCACGAACCAGAGCAGGTCACCGTCGACGTAGCGCACGAAGAACGGCATCGGCTCAGACCGGCGCGACAGCAGCACCTGGCAGTCGGCGTTGGAGAACAGCAGCATCGGGTTACCCGCGGCGTCGGTGGCGTCGCTCGGCTTGAGTTCGCTCGCCAATACATCGACAGGGCGCAGCGGTCCCGCGCTGCGGAAGGCCGTCGGATCGTTGCGGCGGTACAGGTTGGCGGTGCGACCGGTGAACCCGCCGCGGCCGAGTTCGTCGTCCTTGAGGCCGTCGAGGTCGGCGTGCAGCCGCCGCGGAGTCGTGCCTTTGCGCAGGTGAACAAATGATTCCATGGTTTGCTCCGCGTGATGTCGATGAAAAAGTAAATCCGACGTTACTTTTTCACCCTTGTCCGCGTCAACGCCTCGGCTACGGCGGAAACACCTTCTTGATGGTTCCGTCGGGGTTGACTTGCATGAAACCGGTGCCGGGCGCCATCGAGTGGACCGCCAACTCGAGGCCGCCGCCTTCGACGCCGCTGACGATCATGTAGAGCTGTGCGTTGTTCGGTGGTGCGCCGAGCGTCTGCGGCGCGGCGGCCAGGGTGGCGGCCACCGCGGGTACGTCGAAGGCGCTGAGGTCGGCGAGAACGTCGAACGCGCCGGTGGTCGTGTCCGCGCCCCAGTTCTGCCACTGGCCACCGCGATACGTGAAGTCCTGTTCGACGTGGCTGTTGTCTGGGGCGACCCGTTCGATGATCGCGTAGTCGGTGTAGACGTTCAGTTGGAAACCCATGGTGTCACCGAAGCGGTTACGGATGCTGTCGAGGAGGCCGTTGAGCCCGTCGACGGTTTGCAGTTCCGACGGTCCCGACGCCGCGGGTGTGGGCGGGTCGGTGGGGATCGAGATCGTGAACGGCAGAGAGGGTACGGCGGTCGGAACGTTGGGCTGGCGCTGCTGGCGGGGCTGGGCCACCGTGGTCGATCGCGTCCCGGACTCGCCGTCGGGCCAGACGAGGACGACGACGACGGCCGCCGCGATGGCGAGGACGGCCACCAGAGTCGCCAGGATCAGCACCGCAGGCTGACGCCACCACGGCGTGGACGCCGGCGCGCTGTATTGGGTCGGGGCGCCGGCCGCGTACGCGTTCGGCGCCGTATAGGGGTACGGCAGCGGCGGCGGCAAGGAAGGGGGAGGAGGGCTCCAATTACCGCCGGGCACAGGCGAACTGGGCGCTGACAGGGCGGCCCGCGCGGCGGCCGAGAGATCTTTGGTGGTCGGGTAACGCGCTGCGGGGTTCTTCGCCATCCCTGTTGCGATGACGTCGTCCATCTGTGGCGACAGGCCGGGCACCACGTTCGAGGGCCGTGGCGGCGGCTCGGTCAGATGACCGGTGATCTGACGTTCCATGCTGTCGCCGGGGAAGGGCTGAGTTCCGGTGAGGCACTCGAACAGAACGCACGTCAGCGCATAGACGTCGACCGTCGGCGCGTCGGCCTTGTCGGCGGTGAAGCGCTCGGGCGCCATGTAGGCGAATGTGCCGATCGTGGCGCCGGTGCTCGTCAGCTTCGTCGCACCGGCCGCGCGGGCGATGCCGAAATCGATGAGGTAGGCGAAATCGTCTTCGGTCGCCAGGATGTTCGACGGCTTCACATCGCGGTGGACGAGCCCGACGCGGTGGGCGGCGTTCAGCGCGGCGCCGATCTGTTCGACGATCGAGACGGCCCGCTGGGGTGCGAGCGGACCCTTGGCGATCAGTTCGGTGACAGTTTTGCCGTCGATCAACCGCATGGTCACGTACAGGCGGTCGTCGATCTCACCGAAGTCGAAGATCGGCACCACGTGCGGTTCGTCCAACGCGGCCGCCATCTGGGCCTCGCGACGGAACCGGGCCTGGTACTGCTCATCGTGGGCGAGGTTGGGCGGCAGCAGTTTCAGGGCGACCACCCGGTTCATGGCGGTGTCGTAGGCCCTCCACACCTCGCCCATGCCGCCATGACCCAATGGCTCGACCAGGCGATACCGGCCGAACGGCGTCCCGTCCACGGGCTCACCCTAAGAGCCGCAGACGTCTCAGTCGGTCAGATCGACGCGGATTGTGAGCAGGTTCGTGCCGAAGGTGCGCACACCGAAGCTGTTGAACCGCGGCAGCGATCGCAGTCGTTCCTCCGGATCGTCGTCGGGCATCAGGTGCGCGGTGCCGTTGTGCCACGTGCCGCGCAGGCGCACCCGGACGTTGGGATTGGCCTTGATGTTCTTCACGTACTGCGAATTCTCGCCGAACTCCGAGACAAACCAGAACTCGTTGCCGACCTTGCTGCCGTCGAGCGGGGTGTGCCGGGGCTGCCCGGTCTTGCGGCCGGTCGTCTCGAGCAGCGTCTGAACGGGCAGTCGTCGCATCAGCGGATTGGCCACCCGCCGTTGGAAGAACGTGGTGATGCGGTCGCGGCGATTCTTCGCCATGGTGGGCCCCTTTCAGACCATCGAGGTTCGGGGTACGTCCATTCCCAGCGTCAGCGCGCCTGCCAACTCGCGGCTGGTGTCGTAGTCGAACACCACGTGACCGGAGAGCACGTCGACGTCGCGTTTGATGCGTTGAAGCGGATTGCCGAGGAAGTGGGCGCTCGCCCCCGATGCGCCGAGCAGCCGGGTGATGACGTCCCGTGACTCGTGGACGATGTGGGCCGCCGCCAGCCGTGCCTCGCCGCGTACCGGCCGCGGCACGGGATCGCCTGCCGCGACGAGGGTTTCGAGTTGGCCGACGGTGTCGTCGAGCAACCCGCGAAGCGCCCGCAGTCGCACCCTGGCCTCGCTGAGGTGAGCCTGGGCGATGGGCTTGTCCTTCTGTGTGACGCCTTCGTAGGCGAGCACGCGCTGCGACAGCCGCTCGGCGTAGATGTCGGCGGCGCGCTCGGCGCTGCCGAATGCGGGCATCGCCGCCAACAGGGCCAATGCGGGGACCATCGGCCATCGGTAGGTGTCCGAGTCGTGCAGGGCCGCGCCGGGCGCGGTGCCCTTGTAGATGTCGACGACCCGCACGAGGCGGTGGCTGGGCACGAACACGTCGGTGATGACGACGTCGCTGGAACCGGTCGCGCACATGCCGTCGGTGTGCCAGACGTCGTGGACGGTGGCGTCGTCGATCGGCAGCAGCGCCAGCGCGGGATAGATGTCGTCTGGGCCTTCCCGGGACCCACACACTGCGCCGACGATCACCCAGTTGCCGTGCATCACGCCCGTGGCCCACGACCACCGCCCCGACAACCTGATGCCCCCGTCGACGGGGGTGCCACGGCCGGTGGGCGCCAGGGGTGCGGGCGCCAGGAAAGGGCGCGTCGCGAACGCCTCCTCCTGGGCCTCTTCTCCGAACAGGGCCATCATCCAGTTGTGCAGCGTGTAGAAGCCCAGGGTCCACGCGCTGGAGGCGCAGCCGTGCGCCATCCGGCGCACCGGGTCGAGGATCTCCTGCCACGGCGCCTGCAGGCCGCCGTAGCGGGCCGGCACGAGCAGGTCGGAGAGCCCGGACGCCAGGTAGTCGTCGACGGTCGAGTCGGGCAGGCGGCGTAGCTCCTCGGCGTGCCGTGCGCGCTCGGCGAGACGGGTGACGAACTCCGGGGTGACATGCGATCGGGAGGGCACTGCCGGGGCCGCGGTCATGGCCGGGACGCTACCATACTTTTTAGTATGGAAACGGTCAGCGGCTGAGCATCAGGTCGAGGAAGCGTTCGCGGCGTGCCAGCCCTTTGGCGTTGGGCGTCTGCCCGGAGAGGTGAAGAAAGCCGATGCCCGCGGCGAAGGTGGCATGGGCCCGCAGGTCGGCGTCCTCGGCGTCGAAGCCGTAGTCGATGAACGCCTGCCGGACGGCCTCCACGACACGCTGGTCGGCGGCGCGCACGCTGGCGGCGACGCCGTCGTCGGTTCTGGCCCACTCCCGCATCGCCCGTTCGAGCGTCCAGTGCCTCGCGCCGGCCAGCACCGACATCATGTGTGACAGCCGCTCACGCGGGGCGACATCGGGCATGTCGGCGAAATGGCGTCGGTCCTCATCGCGCAATTCACCCCACGCCTGCACGAGGGTCGCCCGATAGCCTGCGATATCGGTGAAGTGCCAGTAGAAGCTGCCCTTTGTGACCTTGAGGCGGCTGCACAGGCGGTCGATCTTCAGTGCGGCAATGCCGTCTTCGGCGAGAAGCTCGTAGCCTGCGGCAACCCAGTCGTCAACGGTCAATCGGCTGCTGGCCGACCCGGCGCGCTCGTTGGCCATCGCACTCACGATACGTCGCACGGACCGGCGCCCTGCCGTCCAGGCGCGGCGGAAATTGACTCAGGCGACACAATAAATTTCGCTTACGAATGGGCCACGGAGG
>DATEIG010000315.1:0-7886 GCA_035279185.1 Mycobacterium sp. | reverse complement strand
CATCGATCTCGTGCGCCTGCCCAACGCCGTCGAACTTCGCGACAACCCCAACTACACGGGCATCGGATGGTAGCGGACGGGGACGAGGAGTCAGCATGGGCATGAAGGTCTTGATGATCGGGCCGTACCCCGTGGAGCCCGGGATCGTGGTGGGTGGAATCGAGTCGGCCACAGCCACACTCGTTCCCGCGCTGGCGGCACGCGACGATGTGGAGAGCGTCACCGTGCTGAGGTTTCACTACGGTGATGCGTCGACCGACTACCGTCGAGAAGGGCCCAAAGTCGAGGTTCATTATCTGCGCGGCCAGGGTCGTCTGCGCACGATCACCCGGTCCTTCCTCGACCTTCGCAAGGCTCGCAGTCTGGTCAAGCAGCTGAACCCCGACGTGGTCCACGGCCAGGAGATCGGCATCAACGGCGACATCGCCGTTCGGTGTGCACCGCAGTCAGTGGTGACCGTGCACGGGATCACGTTCGCGCAGGCGAGCGCGGACACCCTGGACAACGGAAGCCTGCGAAATCGCCTGCGCAACAGGTTGCTCTCCCGGCTGGAGCGCCGCGTGCTGCGCAGTGCCAAGGTCGCCATCTCCATCTCCGACTGGGACTCCGAGGTGCTGGGCCGGTCGGTCGGAGGAACCCGGGTGAGCATTCCGAATCCGACCGGCGCCGAGTTCTTCGCACTTGCGCCACCCGCGCCCACCGAGCCCCGCGTGCTCTTCGCCGGGGTGTTCACACCCCGCAAGAATCCTGTCGGTCTGGTCAACGCCTTCGCCCTGGTGCGGATGGCGGTGCCGAATGCCCGCCTGTCGCTCGTCGGCCCGCAACCCGATCCGGCGTACACAAGGCTTCTGCACAACCGGGTGAAGGAACTCGGTCTGGGGGACTGTGTCGACGTCGACGGCTTGGTCGACAACGAACGGATGCAGGAGGAGATCGCCAAATCCCGTGCAGTTGTCCTTTTCTCACGCCAGGAGACGTTGCCGACGATCATCGCGCAGGCGATGGCCGCGGGGAAGCCCGTGGTGGCGAGCCGAGTCGGTGGCGTCGGAGAAATGGTGTGCGACGGGGAGACCGGCTTCCTCGTCGATCCGGACGACGAAGGGATGCTCGCCGACAGGATGATCAAGCTCCTCGTCGACCAGGATCTGTCTCTGCGTCTGGGCAGACGCGCGCACGCGGTCGCGACAGCCCGATTCACGCCGGCGGCAGTCGCGGAGATGACCGTCGAGGCGTACCGGAAAGCGTTGGCTTAGGAGATCCCTGCGATGGCTTCTGCGACTGAACTCACGGCGCGCCTGCTGTGCGCGATCGGTGTCCCGGCGTTTGCGCGATGGATGCGCTCGCGGCGACTCGCGATCCTGATGTTCCACGGGGTGGAGGCCGAGCCGTTGTCGCCGTACTGCAGCTGGGTGATCGACGCGGCAACGTTGCGGCGTGACCTCCGCTACGTCCGAGAGCATTTCACCGTGCTGCCGCTCGCGGAGGCGTTGCAGCGACTCAGCGACGGAACTCTGCCGAAGCGGGCCGCGGCACTGACCTTCGACGACGGCACGCGCAACCTGTTGACCAACGCAGCACCGGTCCTTCGCGAACTGGGGATGCCTGCGGCGGTGTTCCTGGCCACGGGGCCGATGGGCACGAGTGAGCCGCTGTGGCCCGATCGGCTGTGGCATGCCTTTGCGCAGGCAACGGTTCCCGACGTCGATCTCACGGCTCTCGGCCTCGGCATCCGGTCCCTGCGCGACGAAGCCGATCGGACCGACACTCTCGGCGCCGTCCACCAGAAGCTGAAGCTGCTCCCGGATGCCGATCGCGTCGAGCAGGTCGAAGCGATCACCACCGCGTTGGGACAGCACGTCATCCCCCCAGGGGGACCGTTCGAGTTGCTGTCATGGAATGAAGCCAAGTCGCTCGGCAGCGATGGCCTGATCACCCTCTACCCGCACACCGTGACCCACCCCATCCTGTCGCGCTGCGACGACGAGAAGGTGGAGCACGAGGTGACGAAGTCCTGTCGCGTTGTCGAGGAACTCACCGGTAGCGCGCCGGAGATCTTCGCGTATCCGAACGGTGGTGAGTCCGACTTCGATCACCGTGCGAAGACGGCTCTGCACCGCAACGGGATCCGTTGGGCGCTGTCGACGACAAACGGTATGGCGCACCGCAAATCGGACCCGTTTGCCCTGCCGCGCATCGGGTTTGCGGCGCATCAGTCTGACGCAGTGTTCCGGCTGAAGGTCTCCGGGTTCGGCCTGCGGCCCCGCAGAACCCGCGCCTCGGCCGCTCGGCGGCCGCAGGAAGACCGTCAACTCGTCACCTCGGCACGTGGGGGTTGATCGTCGGTGACCGTCGTACCTCCGCACACTGTCGTCAAGCCCCTCGCCGAGCATGCTCCCGCGGTGTCGATCGTCGTGCCCGCCTACATGGTGCGGGCCACCCTGCGCGAGGCCGTCGACAGCCTTCTCAACCAGACCTTCGGAGATCTGGAAGTTCTTGTGATCGACGACGCGTCGCCCGACCGCTGCACCGACGTGCTCGCCGACATCGGTGACCCACGGCTGGGCATATTCCGCCTTGAAGACAATGTCGGCCCCGGGCCGGCCCGTAATGCGGGGCTGGCGCTCTCGCGCGCACCCTTCGTGGCCCTGCTCGACGGCGACGACATCAGCAAGCCCAATCGGATCGCCCGCCAGCTGGCGGCCTTCGAGGGACGACCGAACCTGGGTCTGGTCGGATGCCTGGTCAATCACGTCGATACCGAGGGCCGCCTCGTCGCCCGCGACAACGGTGACTGGCGACTGAACGGCGAAGAGCTGAGGTCTTTGATGCTGTTCACCAACCCGTTCGCGGCCTCGTACATGATGCGCCGAAGCGCCATGCCGCCGTGCGGGTTTCGCCCGAGCTACGCCGAGGATTACACAATGGCAGTCGACGTGGCCCGCCATCATGGCGTGGACCTCGTGCATGAGGCGCTCGTGGATTACCGCCTGTCGCCCCGCGGGATCATGCACACCAAACTCGATGAGGTGTCTCGTGACGCCGTCCTCACCCAGCGCCTGCTGCTGGAAGAGGTCGGTATGCCTGCCCACGACTGCGATGTGTCCCTGATGTCGACACTGATGCAATTCGGCACCGAGCCCAAGGGTGCGTTGGGTTTCGAGCGGATGCTCGCTCTGCGGCAGTGGATGCGAGACGTCGAGGACGCCAACCGCCGCAGCGGCCGTTACGAGCCCGACGCGCTGGCCCGCGCCGTTGCGCAGATGTGGGAACTCGTGCTTCTCCGCGCCACCAAGCTGGAAGGTATGCGATTCGGTCGGCGCTATGCGATGGAACTCCTGTCGTTCCGGATCATGCTCGGAACCTGGGGGATTCGCACGCGCGCGCTGGCTCACTGCCTGCTGAACACGGTGAGACCTCGGGCTGCGGTCCTATGATCCAGGACACGAATCAGACCGAGGCCGACGCGCCCGAATCGCTGTCGGGCACGTTGCGGCGCGGTGCCGCGATCTCCACGGGCGTCCTCGTGTTCACCCAACTGGTGTCGCTGGCGCAGACCCTTGTCCTGGCACGGCTGCTGTCGCCCGAGGAGGTCGGCTGGTTCGCTGCGGGGACGGTGCTTTCCACCTTCCTCCTCACTTTCGCCGAGGGCGGGATGTCCAACGCGCTCGTGCAGCGTCAGGATCGCCACACCGATGTCGCCGTGACGGTGTTCTGGGCGACGCTGGTCACCGGTATCGGGTGGGCGCTCGTCGCGGTGGCCAGCGCTCCGCTGATGGCATGGATCTTCGGAAGCCACATCGTCGGGCTGATCTCTGCGGTGTCGGCAGGCACGATAGTGCTCCACTCGTTGACGTATGTGCCCGACGCCCTCATGCAGCGTCGCTTCGACTTCCGTCAACGACTCATCGTACAGCCGGTGATCGTGGTGACTTTCGCGATCACTTCGGTTCTTCTGTGCGCGAACGGTTTCGGGGTGTGGGGTCTGGTCATCGGCTCCTACTGTTCGATCGTCGCCTGGCTGATCGCAACCTGGTCGCTGGCCGGCTGGCGTCCACGCGGCGCAGGCAGGCCGTCCTTCGCGCTATGGCGGGAACTGGCCAGATTCTCACTGCCGCTGGTGGTCTGGTCGGTGGTCAATCGGGCCCGCGATCTGATCGAAACGGCGGCTGTCGGTGGCGCGCTGAACGCAACGGCGCTGGGGTACTACCGCTACGGATCCCGCCTCGGCGCGCTGCCCGAGATCGCTGTGATCGACGTCGGATCGTATGTGTTGTTTCCGGCGTTCGCCCGGCTGGCGGGCGACCGAGAGAGGTTCCGCTCGGCTTTCCTGCGGGCCTTGCATGTGTTGTGGTGCCTGATGATTCCCGTCGCGTGCTTCATCGTCGCGGCGGGTGAGCCGCTGGTGACGGTGCTGCTTGGCGAGAAGTGGCGGGGAGCGGGCGTGATGCTGGTCGCACTCGCGGGAATCGGGCCGGGGGTCGCGCTGATGGCAGTCGGCATGGAGTCGATCAAGGGAGTCGGCAGGACCCGCCTGCTGCACTGGGTGACGCTCGTCAGCACGGGCTTGGGGCTTGGCCTTCTTTTCCTGCTGCTCCCGCTCGGCCTGACGGGGGTCGGTATCGCACTGTCGACGTCATCGTTGGCCGCGGGCATCGTCAGCGTGCTGCTCGCGCGGCCGTTGGCGGGTGCGACGTTCGGCGAACTGGCCCACCGCGTGTTCCCGCCGATACTGGTGGCGGCGATCCCGGCCATCGCGCTCGGCGTTTTCGAGCATCAGGTCGTGCACGCCGACCACCACGGCTTCCTGCTCGGCACGGTGATCATGGTGGCGGAGGGTCTGGGCTATCTCGCCCTCTACGGCGTCGGCTTGGCGCTGTTCGTGCCTTCGGCGTGGCAAGAAGTGAAGTCAACCGCGCAGCAGCTTCGGCGCCGTTGACCTAGGGCGGCTACAGGGTCTGCTGTGAATCAGCGGAACTGAAGCTCGTGTGGAACACGATATCGGTGCTTCCCATCGGCTTTCGGTACATGCCTTCCTTGTAGTAGACCGCACCCGCGCCGGGAACCAGTGTCCGCACCCGGTAGGTATCGGCGCCGTTGAGGAAGGTCTGCCGTATCCCGTTCAGCCACAGCCTGATCGATCCCTTGTCGTCGGACTCCGACCAGTGGATCTCCATCATCACGTCGTGCCACTGCCCGACGTCGAGTGGGGTGTCGAAAATCGAGAACGATCCGAGGTACGCGCCCGGCGCGGACTGCGGTTCGACCGTCAGCGACCAGAAACCGTTCTTCTCGCCGACGGTCCAACCGACCGGCGGGCTTCCCGTGCTGCTGGTCGGGTGCCACTGGTTGGTCGCACCCCAGCCGAGGTCGGCATGGTTCATCGGGAACGACGGGTCGAACTTCGTCGAGAAGCGGTACCACCGGGTCTGCCCTTCGCTGCCTCCGGTCGTCGTGGCGTCGCCTTGGACCTCGGCGCGTTCGCCGCCGCCGAAAGGCGGGACATCGCCGGGGCGTACCTCGAACCGGGCGACGTCTCCCTTCGCGGGGTCGGACACGACGCTCGCCGAATAGGACGGCACGAAATCGGCGCCGCTGTCGTTGTAGCCGATCGTTTGCACGGAGGGCCACTGAGAAAAGTTTCCGGTGGAGTAGTCGCCGACGAACAACGGAGGCTCGGCGGCGGTGGCCGGAGCCAGTAGCACACCGACGGCGACGGTGGCGCTCACAGCGCAAGCAAATGTTCGCGGGCCGGGCATGAAGATTCCTCGAGATCGGTGGGCGCGGATGTCACTCCACCATAGCGGGTATCGACGGGGTCCGGCATGGGGTAAGTGTCGAGAAAATGAACATGTGCGTGTAAAACAGGCAAATCCGCCGCCTAGAAGACCGGTAAGCCCGATACGGACATGATGGCTTGCCTATATGCGTGCCGATCAATGCCACTCTGTCGAAGGCATGCATCACAGGACAGGTTCAGCAAATTCAGAACAACAGCGATAAGATAGCTGATGTGGCTTGGCAGCTGATCGATTTCGATGCTCTGGACGAGGCGGAATTGGACCACTGGCAAGAGGTTCGCCGGTCGAACCCTGCACTGGACAGCCCGTTCTTCCACCCGGCATTCTCCGCTGCGGTGCACTCCGTTTTCGGTGACGTCGTAGTGGCCAGACACTCCTCCCGCCAGGTGTGGTTCCCGCTGCAGGTGCGACGGCGGGTGGCGCGGGCGTTGCTCACGCCGGGGTCCGACTTCCAAGGCCCGATCGCCGGGCCCGGTGTCGAAATCGATCCTGTCGAGCTCGTGCGTGACACAGGACTGCGCGCCCTGCGCTTCGCGTTCGTCCATGGCCGGGGCTCCGACTTCGAGCCGTTCGTCGACGAGCGTCTTCCTTCTCCGCTCATCGACACCACCGGTGGGCTGCCCGGGTATCTGGGGCGAGTCGGGAAAGCAGGCAGGCACAAGATGAAGCGGGTGACGAACAAGGCCTCCCGCGAACTGGGTGAGGTGCGGTTGGTCTGGGACGCCGACGACCCAGACCTGTTGGATCGGCTGATCGGGATCAAGCGCGCTCAGTACGCGGCGACAGGCGCGTACGACTTCTTCGCGCTTCCCCAGAACCGGTCCCTGGTGCACCGGCTCGCGACAACCCGCGCCGACGGCTTCGAGGGGATCCTCTCGGCTGTCTACGCGGACGGCGAGCTGCTCGCGGCTCACTTCGGCTTGCGCGACCGCGACGTCCTGCATTGGTGGTTCCCCGTTTTCAGCCGTGAGCACTCACACGTGTCGCCGGGGTGGTTGCTTCTGCGCGAATTGATTTCGGCCGCTCCGGTCAACGGGCTCGGGCGCATCGACCTCGGCTGCGGCGACGAGGACTACAAGATGCGGTCGATGACCGGTGAGGCCGTGGTGTGTGGCGGCCAGGTGACGTCCAGTGCGGTGCAGAAGGAGCTGTGGCGGGCGCGGAACGCCGCACTCTGCCGGATGAAGGCGTCACCGATGTGGCCGCGGCTGCGCACCGCCAAGAACCGCGCCATCAAAGTCGTCCACGAGGTGGGCCGGTGACGACGCGTCCGTCACAGGGAGAGGCTCGCCGGGTCGGCGCCGTCGAGAAAGATCCGCGCCCAGACGTCGAGAGTCAGCAGGCTCCATAGCTCCTTGCCGAAGTCGAAGCGACCGGTTCGGTGCAGCGCGAGTGCGCGGCGCACGCGTTCTGGATCGACCAGCGGCTCCGGTCGCGCCTCCGGGCCGAACGAGAGACGCTCCAACGCGTCACCCAGGCTGCCCCTGAACCACGACGCCACGGGGACAGCGAAGCCGATCTTCTTGCGGGACAGCACCGGTGCGGGAAGACGACGGCGCGCTATCTCGCGAATGACGATCTTCGACTGCCGCGGCGAAACTTTCAGGTGTGCGGGCAGCCGGGCGGCATACTCGGCGAGATCGTGATCGAGAAGCGGCATCCGACCCTCGAGCGAGGCCGCCATGGTCATCTTGTCCCCGCGGACGAGCAGGTTGTCGACGAGATAGGTCCCGACGTCGAGCGCCAGCATCCTGTCCAGGGGATCCATGTCGCTGTCGAGTTGCTGCAGTATCGGATCGAGTGGTCGTTGACCGCCGGTCGACAGTCCGGCGAGACGGTCCGCGCCGAACCATGCCGGCCAGCGGTCAGCGGGCGCCTCTGTCGCCAACGCGGCGACGGCCATGCGGGCGCGCCGCGGCAACCGGTGCCAACGGGCCAGCGCATGCAGAGGACGCTCACCGAGGACCGTGCGCGCGGGCCCGCCCGCGCTACTCAGCAGTGCGTCGACGCGGTATTTCGGGTAACCACCGAACAATTCGTCGCCGCCCTCACCGGAGAGCACCACCGTGACGTGTTCGCGCGCCATCC
>DATEIG010000314.1:0-11162 GCA_035279185.1 Mycobacterium sp. | reverse complement strand
CAGCCGCTGCGGGTGCGTGCCGCGATGAAGCCGATTTCGACGGTGCCGCGCGCGCTGGCCACCGTCGACATGGCAACCGGCGACGAGGCGGTCGCGATCCACCAGCGCTCCGACGTCTGCGCTGTGCCTGCGGCGGGAGTGGTGGTCGAAACCATGGTCGCCCTCGTGCTGGCCCGAGCCGCGCTGGAGAAGTTCGGCGGTGACTCGATCGGCGAGACACGCGCCAACATCGACAGCTACCTGCGATCGATAACGGACCGCGAACCTGCTCAACGCGCACAGGCGTCGGGCTGATGGCGCCCAAGGCAGTGCTGATCGGGCTGCCGGGCTCCGGTAAGTCCACGATCGGCCGCCGGTTGGCCAAGTCGCTGGGCGTCGCGATGCTCGACACCGACGCGGCGATCGAACAGCGGACCGGCCGCACGATCCCCGATATCTTCGCCGCCGACGGTGAGAAGGAGTTCCGCCGCATCGAGGAGGAAGTCATCCGTGAAGCCCTGGGAACGCACGACGGGGTGCTGTCGCTGGGCGGCGGAGCCATCACCAGTCCCGGTGTCCGCGAAGCACTTTCCGGTCACACGGTGATCTACCTCGAGATCAGTGCGTCCGAGGGCGTTCGCCGCACGGGCGGCAGCACGGTGCGGCCACTGCTGGCGGGCGGAGACCGCGCGGAGAAGTTCCGTGCGTTGATGTCGGAGAGGGTTCCGCTGTACCGGCGGGCGGCGACGGTGCGGGTCAACACCAATCGGCGCAATCCCGGTGCGGTCGTGCGCTACATCGTGTCCCGCCTGGAAGACCCGCGTGCCGATGACGCGCCGCCCAAAGCCAAGCCGCGACGCAGGCGCAGGCCGACATGGCGTCGCACGCCGGTTTCGTTGACGCCGGGCCCATCTGAGGCCACGACGCCTGCGAGCCCGGCAGAGCTGGCCCGTCGCGCCGAGGCCCGCCATGACTGATCTCACCGCGCCCGTCACCGTCGAGGTGAAGACCAATCCGCCCTACCCGGTGGTCATCGGCACCGGACTGATGACGGAGTTGGGCCACCTCCTCGAGGGCAGGCACAAAGCGGCGATCCTGCACCAACCGGTGCTGGCCCAGACCGCCGAGGCGATCCGTAACCACCTCTCCGACAGGGGCGTCGACGCGCATCGCATCGAGATTCCCGACGCCGAGGCTGGCAAGGACCTGCCGGTGGTCGGCTACATCTGGGAAGTGCTCGGGCGCATCGGTCTCGGCAGGAAGGACGCCGTCGTCAGCCTCGGCGGGGGAGCGGCGACCGACGTCGCGGGCTTCGCCGCGGCCACGTGGCTGCGGGGCATCGACATCGTGCACGTCCCGACGACGCTGCTTGCCATGGTCGACGCCGCCGTCGGCGGAAAGACCGGCATCAACACCGACGCGGGTAAGAACCTCGTCGGCGCGTTTCACCAGCCCGCAGCCGTGCTCGTCGACCTGGCGACACTGGAAACGTTGCCGCGCAACGAGATCGTGGCCGGTATGGCTGAGATCGTGAAGGCCGGATTCATCGCCGACCCGGTGATCCTCGACCTCATCGAGGACGACCCCGAGGCCGCGCTCGATCCGACGGGTCAGGTGCTGCCCGAACTGGTCCGGCGCGCCGTAGTGGTCAAGGCCGACGTCGTCGCCGCCGACGAGAAGGAATCGCAACTGCGCGAGATCCTCAACTACGGCCACACGTTGGCGCACGCGATCGAGCGCCGGGAGCGCTACCGGTGGCGCCACGGCGCCGCCGTGTCGGTGGGCCTGGTGTTCGCCGCCGAATTGGGCAGGCTGGCAGGACGACTCGACGATCAAACCGCGGATCGTCACCGCGCGATCCTCACCTCGCTTGGCCTGCCGGTCGGCTACGACGCCGACGCGTTGCCGCAGCTGCTCGAGTACATGGCCGGCGACAAGAAGACCCGCTCGGGTGTGCTGCGCTTCGTCGTCCTCGACGGGCTGGCGAAACCCGGCAGGCTCGAGGGCCCGGATCCGTCGCTCCTGGCCGCTGCCTACGCGGAGGTTGCCAAGCAATGACCACGGTGAACGTCATCAACGGGCCCAACCTCGGCCGCCTCGGGCGCCGGGAGCCCGATGTCTACGGCAGCACCACCCACGACGACCTCGTCGCGCTGATCGAACGCGAGGCGGCCGAACTGGAGCTCAAAGCCGTGGTCCGGCAATCGGACAGCGAGGCAGAGCTGCTCGACTGGATTCACCGCGCGGCCGACGCGGGCGAGCCGGTGATCCTCAACGCGGGCGCATTGACCCACACATCGATCGCGCTCCGCGACGCCTGTGCGGAACTGCGAGCGCCGCTGATCGAGGTGCACATCTCCAATGTGTATGCCCGCGAGGAATTTCGGCACCACTCGTATTTGAGCGCCATCGCCACCGGCGTGATCGTCGGGCTCGGTGTGCAGGGCTATCTGCTTGCCCTGCGGTATCTCTCGTCGCTGGACTGAGGTCAGGTCTGCTGCTGCTGACGGCGCTCGGTCGTCGTGTCGTCGGCGGGCGCGTCCGGGTGACGGACGGCGGCGAACACATCGGTGTCGGCCCGGTCGTCGTCGCCGGCCGGCTCGCCGTCGCGTTTGCGCGGTTCGTCCGGCCTGTTGCGGTCGATGAGCCAGCGTCCGAGCGCGACGCCGACGATCGCGAAGACGAACGTCAGCAGAGCGGTGAATGCCGCGAAGGTGGTGAGCTCGTTGATCAGCCCACCGACGTAGAGGTCCTTGTAGAACAGCGAGATCAGCCAGGCGACGGCTCCGCTGACGAGGCCGGCGAACAGACCGGCGAGCAACCACGTCATCGCCAGGTCGTCGCGGCGGTCGGGATCCGGGTTCTTGCGCGCATCCCCACGACCGTCGATCACGCCCCACGCGAAGACCGCGATGGCGAACAGGACCACGAGGGTGACGCTGATGAGACCCGCCTTGGTCTCCCAGATGTTGATTGCAGTGCCCTGCACCAACCGGATGAAGACCATCAGGGCCGCGAACACAAGTCCGCGCAGCAACCACTTACTCATGGGGCATCACCTTAGCGAGTAGCGTCAAGACCTGTGACTATATCCCAGCGCCGGGACCGACTCCGGCAGCGGTTGCAGTCCGATGGGCTCGACGCCATGTTGGTAACGCGCCTGGTCAACGTGCGTTATCTGTCGGGTTTCACCGGCTCGAACGCGGCGCTGCTCATCCGCGCGGACGACGACACGCCGGTGCTGGCGACCGACGGGCGCTACCGCACGCAGGCGGCGCAGCAGGTCCCCGACGCCGAAATCGTCATCGAACGCGCCTGCGGGCCGTTCCTTGCGGGCCGGGCGGCGTCGCTGGGTGTTCGGCGGCTCGGATTCGAGAGCCATGTCGTGACGGTCGAGGGATTCGACTCGCTGGCCAAGGCGGCAGGCGACGCCGAACTGGTCCGCGCCGCGGGCACCGTCGAAGCCCTGCGCGAGATCAAGGACGCGGGCGAGGTCGCGCTGCTACTGCTGGCCTGCGAGGCCGCCGACGCGGCGCTGGCCGACCTGGTCGCACGCGGCGGTCTGCGGCCCGGCCGCACCGAGCGTGAAGTCGGCCGCGAGCTCGAGTCGTTGATGCTGGACCACGGCGCGGACGGGCCGTCATTCGAAACCATCGTCGCTGCGGGCGCCAACTCGGCGATCCCGCACCACCGGCCCACCGATGCGGTGTTGGCGGCAGGCGACTTCGTCAAGATCGACTTCGGCGCGCTGGTGTGCGGTTACCACTCGGACATGACGCGCACCTTCATATTGGAGTCGGCCGCACAGTGGCAGCTTGACCTCTACGAACTGGTGAGAGCGTCGCAGCGGGCGGGGCGGGAGGCGGTGGCGCCCGGCGCCGCGCTGCGCGACGTGGACGCCGCATCGCGGCAGGTGATCGCCGATGCGGGCTACGCCGACCACTTCACGCACGGCCTCGGGCACGGCGTGGGCCTCGAGATCCACGAAGCGCCGGGGATCAACGCCACAGCCGCCGGTACACTGCTCCCTGGCTCTGCGGTGACTGTGGAGCCTGGTGTCTACTTGCCCGATCGCGGCGGTGTCCGCATCGAGGACACGCTGGTGGTCTGCGAGACAGCGCCCGACCTGCTTACCCGGTTCCCCAAAGAGCTGGCCATTCTCAGTTGAGAGACGAGGAGTAGTACCGCCGTGGCATCGACCGCCGACTTCAAGAACGGGCTTGTCCTGAATATCGATGGCCAGTTGTGGACCATCGTCGAGTTCCAACACGTCAAGCCCGGTAAGGGTCCCGCGTTCGTGCGCACCAAGCTCAAGAACGTGCTGTCGGGCAAGGTCGTCGACAAGACGTTCAACGCCGGGGTCAAGGTGGAGACCGCAACGGTGGACCGCCGCGACACCACCTATCTGTACAAGGACGGCTCGGACTTCGTCTTCATGGACAGCCAGGACTACGAGCAGCACCACCTGCCGGAGTCGCTGGTGGGTGACGACGCCCGCTTCCTGCTCGAGAGCCTTCCCGTGCAGGTGGCGTTCCACAACGGCACGGCGCTCTACATCGAATTGCCTGTGACGGTCGAGATGGTGGTGACCCACACCGAGCCCGGCCTGCAGGGCGACAGGTCGAGCGCGGGCACCAAGCCTGCGACGGTGGAGACCGGCGCGGAGATCCAGGTGCCGCTGTTCATCAACACCGGCGACAAGCTGAAGATCGATTCCCGCGACGGCAGCTACCTGGGTCGAGTGAATTGACCAAACCCAAGCCCGACCGGGGCCGGCACCAGGCCAGGAAGCGGGCCGTCGACCTCCTGTTCGAGGCGGAGGCCCGCGGTATCACGCCCGCGGAGGCCGCTGAATCGCGAGAGGCGTTGGCGCAGAAGGAATCCGACGTATCGCCTCTCAATCCGTACACGGTGACTGTCGCGCGGGGCGTGACGCAGCACGCATCGCACATCGACGATCTGATCGCGACCCACCTGCAGGGCTGGACGCTGGACCGGCTGCCTGCTGTCGACCGGGCGATTCTGCGGGTGGCGGTGTGGGAACTGCTGCACGCCGACGACGTCCCTGAACCGGTCGCGGTCGACGAGGCGGTCGAACTGGCCAAGCATCTGTCGACCGACGACTCACCGGGGTTCGTCAACGGCGTTCTGGGCCAGGTGATGTTGGTGACGCCGCAGATTAGGGCGGCGTCGGCCGCGATTCAGGGTGGATCGGACAGTTCCGGCTAGATCAACCCGGGTGTCGCTTCTACTCTTGTGCGATGGCCAGACCGCAGGATTGGGCGCCCTACTACGGCCTCGAGGACGCCGCGAAGGTGTACCTGCGGGATCCGGTTGTGGCGCTTGACCAATTGCGTGGCGTCGTCGACTTCCCGGCGATCCAGTCCTTCTTCATGTCGCGGCGGCTGACGGAGGAGTCGTGGGGCGAGACGCTGGCGCAGGAGGTGGTGCTGACCGACGGCCGCAGGCTGGTGATGTGGCGGGCCGACGACGACGTCTCGACCGTCGACGACCAACAGCGGCACGTACTGAACGCGTCGGTGCGGACCATCTTGCTGTCGACGATCACCGACCACATCCTGACGACGGAGTTCGACGTGCTCGGCGACGGTACCCGCAGGCTGTCGGAGGTTCGGCTGCGGATGTACACGCAGCTCATCACCCGCAGCCACGACAAGTCGGCCACCGACACCGACTACTTCTGCGAGTCGTTCCGGTTCGACAAGTCGGTCGACAACGGGGGACTGGCCCAGATGGAAAGGCTGCTCCAGTTCGGCCGCGTGCTCTCCCGGTGTATCTGATCAGGCCGTCGGAAAGTCGGGAAGCTCAATCGAGTCCGCTGCGGTGAACCAGAGCCGCGACGCGATCGGACGAAACGGCCAGCGCTGCATCCACTTCATCACCGCGATGTTGATCGCGATGTCGGAGGCGGAGTTCGGTGCGTAGCGGTCGACGCGGTTCGGGATGTCCTGGCATTTCTCGACATACGGCCGCATCG
The DNA here is from genome assembly GCA_035279185.1 of Mycobacterium sp. Taxonomy (GTDB): domain Bacteria; phylum Actinomycetota; class Actinomycetes; order Mycobacteriales; family Mycobacteriaceae; genus Mycobacterium. The sequence continues at coordinate 5,185 of DATEIG010000314.1, read as the reverse complement.
TGTTCTGATACCGCTGCAACGCAATCTGTATGCGCGTCGAGTCGAGCGACTGCCCCGCCCCGAGTTCGCCTGCCAGAAGGTAAGCACCGACCAGCGCCAGGCTGGTCCCCATACCGCTCAACGGCGAAGCGCAGTACCCGGCATCGCCGACGAGTGCGACGCGGCCGGATATCCAGGACGGCATCCGCACTTGCAGGAAAGAGTCGAAGTAGAAGTCGTCGGCTTCCTGGGCCGCGGCAAGCAGAGCATCGCATTGCCATCCCGCGCCGGCGAACCGTTCGATGAGAATCTGCCGCTGCTGGTCGACGTCGTGGCGGTCATAGTCGATGGGCTCGGACGCAAAGGCCAACCCCGCCTTGGCCAGTGCGGGGTCGTGAGTCGGCCGCATCGACGCGTTGAGACCGCCGGGCGCGAGATACATGAGGTACCAACCGTCGAGGCCGACGTGGTCGGGCGCTGTGAACCAGGCGTTGTAGCCGCCGAGGGGCTTGACGAACTCGTCCTCCGGTCCAAAGGCCAGGCCGCGGACCGCGGAGTGCGGACCGTCGGCGCCGACGACGAGGTCGACTCGCAGAGATGTGCCGTCGGCGAGCGTGACGTCCACTCCGTCGTCGGCCTGCTCCAGTCCGGAAACCCGTGCGTTGAAACGGTATTCGACAGAGTCCTTCGTCGCCTGATAGAGAACGTCGACGAGATCGCCACGAAGGATCTCGAGCTTGGAGACCAGCCCGTTGCCGTCGAAGGCGGTCACCGGCATCTCGGCGCGCCGACTTCCGTCGCTCGCCACCCATGCGACGCCGTGCTGCACGAGAGCGTGCTCGCGCATCAGCGGCATCAGCCCCATGCGGTCGACGACGTCGCCTCCCGCGCCGCGAAGGTCAACCGTCTGCCCGCCGGGACGGATGCCTGCCGCGATCTCCACAACGGTCACGCGGTAGCCGCTTCGCGCGAGCCAGAACGCCAGTGCCGGCCCGGCGATGCCCGCGCCGCTGATCAGAACGCTTGGTTGAGCCACGGGATCAAGAGTAGGGGCGCGACCTGTGCGCACGGATTTCGCGTCAGATGTCGAGAGCCTGATAGGTGCGGCGGACGAATTTCGGTTGTACGCCTTGCAGTTTCGCCAGCGAGGTGTTGCCCGCCACCGCTGCGCCGGAGTCACCTGACATATCCGGATGGTTCTGGATCAGATAGAGCAGGATCAGGTCGGCCGACGGATCCGCCAGCCACCACGTGCCGTACGCCCCCGGCCACGTGAATGCGCCCTTGCCGCCGGGGCCGAACAACTGGCGGGACTTCGCAGGGTCTGTGACGACGGACAGGTTCAGCCCGAAGCCGCGCCCCACCCAGTACGGCATTCCGAGAAACGGCTGCTGCCGTTGCTGATCGGTCAGCTGGTCTGTGCGCATCAACCGCACAGAATCTTCGGACAGCACCCGCTTGCCGTCGAGCGTTCCGAAGCCGAGAAGCATGCGCACGAACCGCAGATAGTCGTCGGCCGTCGACCAGAGCCCTCCGCCGCCGCTGCACAGTGGCGGATCGCTGATAGGCGCGGGGCCCATGGTGTCGTGGCGCAGGGTCTCGCCGTCGAGCCGGTACATCGTCGCCGCGCGCGACCGCCCCTTCGGTCCGACGCTGAATCCGGTGTCGGGCATCCCGACAGGATCGAGGACGCGCTCCCTGAGCACGTCGGCCAGCGGCTTGTCCTCCATCCTCGACAGCACGATGCCCAGCACGTCGGTCGCGACGCTGTAGGTCAGCTGCGCGCCCGGTTGATGCGCCAGCGGAATCGTCGCGAGATCGGCCAGCCAGCCGTCCTGATCCTGCCGATGTGACACCTTCGCGTACGCGCGGGACAGCGGGCCGAGAACCGAGAACACATAGGCCAGCCCGCTGCGATGGGTCATCAGGTCGTCGATCGTGATCGGCCGCTCGGCGGGCACGGTGTCCTCGAGCGAGCCGCGATGATCGGTCATGACGCGCATCTCGGACAGCTCCGGCAGCCACTTCGTCACCGGATCGGTCAGCGACAGCCTGCCTTCGTCGACCAGGGTCATCGCGGCGGCGACCGTGACGGGTTTGGTCATCGACGCGATGCGGAACATGGTGTCGCGTTGCATCGGCAGGCGGGCTTCGACGTCGCGGTAGCCGAGTTCGTTGACCTGCACGACCTCACCTGCCTGCCACACCACCGTCACCGCGCCGGAGAGCAGGCCCGCGTCGATGGCCTCGCTGATGGACGTTCGATTCCCGTCGAGATTCACCGGCGCCAGGTTACCCACGGCGGTTGGTGTCGCTGACGGCCGGCGCTGCAACGCCTGCTAAGCTGCCCCGCAGTTCGACGTCCTTTAACGATCCGTCCCGAGAGGCGGAGAAGGAGGTCAGGGGTCCTTGGGTGCCGCCGACTCTTCAGACACCGACCGCGAATTGATGACCGCGGCGGATGTCGGTAGGACAATTTCCCGCATCGCCCACGAGGTCATCGAGAAGACCGCACTCGACGGTTCCGACGCGCCCCGCGTCATCCTGCTCGGCATTCCCACCCGCGGCGTCGCGCTCGCCGCCAGGATCGCCGACAAGGTCAGGGACTTCGCCGGGGTCGACGTCCCGCACGGCGCCCTCGACATCACGCTGTACCGCGACGACCTCAACACCAAGCCGCCACGACCGCTCGAAGAGACGTCCATCCCCGACGAGGGCATCGACGGCGCGGTGGTCGTGCTCGTCGACGACGTGCTCTACACGGGGCGCTCCGTGCGCGCCGCACTCGATGCGCTTCGCGACATCGGACGCCCCAGGGCCGTGCAGCTCGCGGTGTTCGTCGACCGAGGTCATCGTGAGTTCCCGCTGCGCGCCGACTACGTCGGCAAGAACGTGCCGACGTCGCGCAGTGACAACATCAAGGTCCGCCTGACCGAGCATGACGGCTTCGACGGGGTGGCCATCGCATCGCACGGAGGTCCGACACGATGAGTCCCCGCCATCTGCTCTCCGCGGCCGATCTGACCCGCGAGCAAGCCACCGCGATCCTCGACGACGCCGACCGGTTCAGCGAGTCGCTGCTGGGTCGCGAGGTCAAGAAGCTGCCGACGCTGCGCGGCCGCACGGTCATCACCATGTTCTACGAGAACTCCACCCGCACCCGGGTGTCGTTCGAGGTGGCGGGCAAGTGGATGAGCGGCGACGTCATCAACGTCAGCGCGTCCGGCTCGTCGGTCGCCAAGGGGGAGTCGCTGCGTGACACTGCGCTGACGTTGCGGGCCGCAGGGGCCGACGCGCTCATCATTCGACACTCCGCTTCCGGTGCGGCACAACAACTTGCCGAGTGGACGGCCACCGAGGACGGTGGCGGCCCCTCGGTGATCAACGCCGGCGACGGCACCCACGAGCATCCGACCCAGGCACTTCTCGATGCGCTGACCATCCGTCAGCGTCTCGGCGGTATCGAGGGTAAGCGGGTGGTGATCGTCGGCGACGTCCTGCACAGCAGGGTCGCACGGTCCAACGTCCTTCTTCTGCACACGCTCGGCGCCGAGGTCGTCCTCGTGGCGCCGCCGACGCTGCTTCCCGTCGGGGTGGCGGGCTGGCCGGTCGCGATCTCGCACGACCTCGACGCCGAACTGCCCACCGCCGACGCCGTGCTGATGCTTCGGGTGCAGGCCGAACGCATGACCGGCGGGTTCTTCCCGTCGGCCCGCGAGTACTCGGTGCGTTACGGGCTGTCGGAGAAACGACAGGCGCTGCTGCCCGGCAATGCGGTGGTGCTGCACCCGGGCCCGATGCTGCGCGGCATGGAGATCTCGTCTTCGGTCGCGGACTCCACGCAATCTGCTGTGCTGCAACAGGTTTCAAACGGCGTGCATGTCCGAATGGCGGTGTTGTTCCACCTGCTGGTGGGCGCGGAGGAGGCGATCAGCGCATGAGTGCAGTTCTCATCCGCGGAGTTCAGCTCTACGGCGAGGGGGACCGGGTCGACGTGCTGGTCGACGACGGCCAGATCGCCGATATCGGCGCGGAGCTGCCGATCCCCGACGACGCCGATGTCGTCGACGCATCCGGTCACGTCCTGCTGCCCGGCTTCGTCGACCTTCACACCCATCTGCGCGAGCCAGGCCGCGAATACGCTGAGGACATCGAAACCGGTTCTGCGGCTGCAGCTCTCGGCGGCTACACCGCGGTCTTCGCGATGGCCAACACCAACCCGGTCGCTGACAGCCCCGTGGTGACCGACCATGTGTGGCACCGCGGCCAGCAGGTCGGGCTCGTCGACGTCCATCCCGTCGGCGCGGTGACCATGGGCCTGGCCGGAGCGCAGCTGACCGAGATGGGCATGATGGCCGCCGGCGCCGCCCAGGTCCGCATGTTCTCCGACGATGGAATCTGCGTGCACGACCCGCTGGTGATGCGCCGCGCCCTCGAGTACGCCACCGGTCTCGGGGTGCTGATCGCGCAGCATGCAGAGGAACCGCGGCTGACGGTCGGCGCCGTCGCGCACGAGGGTCCCAACGCCGCCCGCCTCGGGTTGTCAGGCTGGCCGCGCGCCGCCGAGGAATCCATCGTGGCCAGGGACGCGCTGCTCGCCCGTGACGCGGGCGCCCGCGTCCACATCTGCCACGCGTCCACGGCGGGCACGGTCGAGATCATCAGGTGGGCCAAGGAACAGGGCATCGCGATCACGGCAGAGGTGACGCCCCACCATCTGCTGCTCGACGACACCCGGCTCGCGAGCTACGACGGCCGCAACCGCGTCAACCCGCCGCTGCGCGAGGCCGAGGACGCCGAGGCGCTGCGGCAGGCGCTCGTCGACGGCGTCATCGACTGCGTCGCGACCGACCACGCGCCACACGCGGAGCACGAGAAGATGTGCGAATTCGCCAACGCGAGGCCCGGCATGCTCGGTCTGGAGACCGCGCTGTCCGTCGTCGTCGAGACGATGGTCCGCCCGGGGCTGTTCACCTGGCGCGACGTCGCGAGGGTGATGAGTGAGAACCCGGCCCGCATCGTCGGCCTCCCCGATCAGGGCAGGCCGCTGGAGGTCGGGGAGCCAGCCAATCTGACGGTCGTCGACCCCGACGCGACCTGGACCGTGACCGGCGCCGACATGGCCAGCCGGTCCGACAACACGCCGTATGAGTCCATGACGCTGCCCGGCGCTGTGACCTTGACCCTGTTACGTGGCAAGGTCACC
>DATEIG010000313.1:0-3564 GCA_035279185.1 Mycobacterium sp. | reverse complement strand
AACGGGTTGATCGTCGCGTTCGGCAAGGCCGAGAACAAACCCCGATTCGTCCAGACCCGCCACGAGGAGATGGCCGCCTTCGCCGCCGTCGGCTATGCGAAGTTCTCCGGCGAGGTCGGTGTCTGCATGGCCACCTCGGGTCCCGGCGCGATCCACCTCCTCAACGGTCTCTACGACGCCAAGCTGGACCACGTTCCCGTCGTGGCTGTCGTCGGCCAGACAGAGCGCAACGCGATGGGCGGCAGCTACCAGCAGGAAGTGGATCTGCAAGCGCTGTTCCGCGACGTCGCGAGCGACTATCTCGTCGAAGTCAATGTGCCGCAACAACTTCCCATGGCACTCGATCGGGCGATCAGGACCGCGCGCACCCGCCGGGCGCCGACCGCGATCATCATTCCCTCCGACCTGCAGGAGGAGAAGTACAGCCCGCCGGAACACGTGTTCAAGCAGGTACCGTCCAGCGATCCCGGCGATATGGTCGGCCTTCTCGCACCGGCCGAGGACCAGGTGCGCGCGGCCGCCGACATCCTCAACGCCGGGGAGAAGGTCGCGATTCTGATCGGCCAGGGCGCCCGCACTGCCGCATCGGAGGTGGTCGAGGTCGCCGACCTGACCGGTGCGGGTGTCGCGAAAGCCCTTCTCGGCAAAGATGTCATGCCCGACGACCTCCCCTTCGTCACCGGGGCGATCGGACTGCTCGGCACCCGACCGAGCTACGAGTTGATGCGCGACTGCGACACGCTGCTGATCGTGGGGTCCAACTTTCCCTACAGCCAGTTCCTGCCCGAATACGGGGCTGCCCGCGCCATCCAGATCGATGCCGACGGCAGCTCGATCGGGATGCGCTACCCCACCGAGGTCAACATCGTGGCCGACGCGAAGGCGGCCCTGTCCGCGCTGATCCCGCATCTGCGGCCGAAGGCGGACCGGTCGTGGCGCGACGCCGTCGAAAGCAACGTCGACCGGTGGTGGGACACCGTCAAACGGCAGAGTGGCCTCACCGCCGAACCGGTCAACCCGATGCGGGTGGCGTGGGAGCTCTCCGAACGGCTGCCCGACGGGGCGATCGTGACCGCCGACTCAGGCTCGTCGACCAACTGGTACGCACGGTGTGTCCGGCTGCGCGCAGGGATGCGGGCATCCGTGTCCGGAACCCTCGCCACCATGGGATGCGCCGTGCCGTATGCGATCGGCGCCAAGTTCGCCCACCCGTCACGCCCTGTCATCGCGCTCGTCGGCGACGGCGCAATGCAGATGAACGGGCTCGCCGAACTTCTCACCATCCGCCGCTACCGTGAACTCTGGCCCGACCAGCGGCTGATCATCTGCGTCTTCCACAACAACGACCTCAACCAGGTCACTTGGGAGCTGCGCGCGATGGGTGGGGCACCGAAATTCGAAGAGTCACAGTCGCTTCCGGATGTGTCCTATGCCGACGTGGCCCGCTCGATGGGGATGCGCGCCCTTTCGGTCGACACTGACGACGCCGTCGCGGGCGCGTGGGACGAAGCGCTCGCGCTCGACGAACCGGTGCTCCTCGACGTCGCCTGCGACCCGGAGGTTCCGCCGATTCCTCCCCACGCGACCTACGAGCAGATCAAGGAGATGACGTCGGCCGTCCTGAAGGGCGACCCGGCGGCCTGGCACCTGATCACTCAGGGCGCCAAAGCCAAGCTGCAGGAGTTCATCCCCGGTTCGACATCGTGACGGTCCACAAAACGAAGAGTATGTGCCCCAAAGGGTCCGCAAAACGAAGTAGTCCGGCCTGGCAGCCCAGTTCTGCTGTGCCCCTGCATGTATCGCTGACGGGAACAGAAGCGCCCTCGCGAAGAGCGTTTGTCGGGGATACCCGCCGGTGGGATAGTCGTCTGCAGGAGGACGCAATCAAAGGGGACGCCGTGTCGCACCGCTACGAGGATGTCTGGTCGGGTTCGACCAGCGGGTCATCCGACGAGCGCAGGCACATCTATCAGGTGCTGGAGTTGGTCGACGGGCTGCAGCGTCGCGCGGCCACCGACTTCGAGTCCGCACTGCGCTCGATCAACGAGACCACGATCGACTCGGTGCCCGGCGCACAGTACGCGGGCGTCACGCTCGTCGACACCGAAGGCAAGGTCTCGACTTTGGCTTCGACGCATTCCTACGCCGACTGGCTCGATGACGTCCAGCGTGACGTCAACGAGGGCCCGTGCCTGTCGGCGGCGTGGAACCAGCACGTCCTGCGGATCGACGATCTCGCATCCGACCCGCGCTGGCCGCGGTACCGGCAGGCAGCGCTGCAACGTACCCCGGTGCGCGCAGTGGTCTCGTTCCAGTTGTTCGGTGACGACAAGAACATCGCCGCGCTCAACCTCTACGCCGAGCCCGCGCGGGCTTTCGACAACGAAGCGGTCGAGTTGGGCCTGGTGTTCGCCGCGCACACCACTGTCGCCTGGAACATGATGCGCCGCCAAGAGCAGTTCACGAGTGCCCTCGCCAGTCGCGACCTCATCGGTCAGGCGAAGGGCATCCTGATGGAGCGGTTCGGCATCAACGCGATCGCGGCGTTCGAACTGCTGCGCAGGCTGTCCCAGGAGTCGAACACCCGGCTCGCCGACATCGCCCACCGGCTGGTCGAGACCGAGCACCCCAGCAAGGGGTGAGGGTCAGGCCCCGGGGCCGTTGGGCCACTTCAGCATCGAGCCCGCGTCGACGCGGATGTGCTGGCCGGTGATGTAGCGGCTCTCCTCGCTGGCGAGGAACACCCCGAGGTTGGCGATGTCCTCGGGCTCCACATACGGAATCGGCATGGCGTTGAAGTAGCTGAACGCAGGCTCGGCGTCCTCACGCGTCGGCTGCTTGCCTTCGGCGGTCATGTCGGGACGGAAGACGCTGTAGATGCCGTCGTTGTGCAGCAGGTGGGTGTTGACGTTGGTCGGGTGCATCGCATTGACGCGAATCATCTTGGGCGCCAACTGAAGACACAGGGTGTCGACGTAGTCGATCAGCACCCTCTTGCTCCAGCCGTAGCCGGCGCCACCCGGACCCATCATCGGATTGTCGCTGGTGCCCTTGATCATTCCGGCGGTCGAACCGGTGATGATCACGGACGCACCGTTGGGTAGATGGGGCAGTGCCACCGCGACGGTGTTCATCACGCCGAGGAGGTCCACATCGGTGGCGTCGACGAAATGCATCGGGTCGAACTCTTTACCGAAGGCCATCGGCAGGATGCCCGCGTTGGCGACGACGATGTCGAGTTTGCCCATGTCGGCGACGCCGGCTTCGAGCGCGTCCCTGAGTTCGTGGCGCTCGCGGACGTCGGCGATCTTGGCGAAGACCCGGCGGCCGAGTTCCTTCACCGACCGCTCGACCTCCGATAGATCGTCGGGCGTGGCCATCGGATAGGGGTTGGAGTCGATGTCGCGGCAGATGTCGATGACGATGATGTCGGCGCCCTCTTTGGCCATGGCCAACGCATGTGCGCGCCCCTGACCGCGGGCACCGCCCGTGATGAATGCGACCTTGCCCTCAAGCCGTCCTGCCATGTGTCCTCCGCCGATATGTAAACGTGATTCTCCTACT
>DATEIG010000312.1:0-2134 GCA_035279185.1 Mycobacterium sp. | reverse complement strand
CCCACTCGTGGTTCATGGCACGGGATTCGTAGCGCGCCTCGACGGTTTCGTTACCGCCGGCCTTGCCGGGCGACAGCGCGATGAGCCCCATCGCCAGCAGCCCCGTCACCGCGCCGCCGACGAAGATCGCCACGAAACTGCTTTCCATCGGCACACCGGTGGTAGCGGCAGTCCGCCCGAGCAGGACCGCGACGAGTGCCGCCGCAATCGAACTGCCGATCGTGCGCGCGATCGCGTTCATACCGGTGGCCACACCCGTTTCGCCGGCGCTGACCTCGCTGACCACGAGCGCCGGTAACGCCCCGTAGCCGAGGCTGATGTACGCGTTGGCCAGGATGCTCGCGGCGATGACCTGCCACGGGGCGGAATGCGCGAGCGCAATGAACAGGAACCCGGCGATGCCGACGGCGGCTGCGACGACGAGAACCGGCCGGGCGCCGAAGCGGTCGATGAACCTCCCGCTGACCAGGGCGACGACGAAACCGGTGACCGCCCCCGGCAGCAGATAGATGACGCTGGCCTCGAGAACGGTTGCGCCGAAGCCGTAGCCCGCCGCCTCCGGCGGGATCTGGACGAACATCGTCAGGCCGAGGAATGCGAAGTACAAGCCCATGCCGACGAAAATGGTCGCGAGGTTCGTCAACATGATGGGGCGCCGGCTCAGCATCCGCGTCGACACCAGCGGTTGCTTGGCCCGCCGCTCCCACACCCACCAGCCGACCGTGATGAGCGCTCCGACCGCCGCGCATCCCAGCGTGCGCACCGACGTCCACCCCCAGGTGTGACCCTGGGTGATGGCCAGCAGCAGGGTCGAGAGCCCGGCGGCCAGGCCGACGGCCCCGAGCCAGTCGATCGATCCCGTCGTGGAGCGGGGCCGCATGGGCACCACCAGGATCACGATGGCGATGACGACGACCGTGAACCCCGTCGTGAGCCAGAAGACGCGGTGATAGTTGGCGCCGTGGTCGACCAGCAGGCCCACGACGACGAGCCCGGTGCCGCCGCCGAAACCCAGCGTGCCCGACAGCACCGACATGGCGGAGACCATCCGGTCCTCGGTCAGTTCCTCACGCAGGATGGCGACACCGATGGGATACAGGGCGAAGGAGGCAGCCTGAAGGATGCGGGCCGCGATCAGCAGCGGTAGCGACGACGTGGTGGCGGCGAGCACCGAACCCGCCAGCACGACGGCCAGCACGATCAGCAGCACCCGCTTCTTGCTGTGCAGGTCGGCGAGCCTGCCGATCAGCGGGGTGGCCGCCGCGGCGGCGAGCAGGTTGGCGGTGACCGCCCAGCTCACCCCGACGGTGGAGGCGTTGAGCTGATCGGCGATCACCCCGAGCACCGGAACCACCGCGGTTTGCAGCACCGCGACGGTCAGCACGACGACGCTCAGCCCGACGATGAGGGCACGCGGTCGTCGAATCGGCTGATGGAGCTCGGCGGAGTGTGTCGCTGCCGCCCTGACCACTCCCGCGCTCCGATCGTTAGCTCATCTTCCGTTCTCGTCGATTATGTCCCGTCACCCATCACCGCCACCAATCGGACGAGGCGCTACAGGGCTTCGAGGTAGCGGGCGACCTCCCAGTCGGTGACCGCGAGCGACTGCGCTTTCACCTCGGCGCGCTTCATGTGCACGTAGTGGTCGACGAAGTCGTCGCCGAACCATTCGCGTGCCGCCGCGCTGCGATGGAGGAGGTCGATGGCTTCCGTGAGATCTGTCGGCAGCACCGTCACCTGCTCGGCGGGTTGGCTGTAGACGTCACCCGGGTTGAGGTCACCGGGGTCGATCTTGTTGGCCAGGCCGTGAAGACCGCCCGCCAGCGCGGCAGCCGCGGCGAGATACGGGTTGGCGTCGCCGCCGGGCTGACGGTGCTCGAGTCGGGTTCCGTGCTCACCCTCCCGGATCGCGCGCAGACCGACCGAGCGGTTGTCGATGCCCCACGTCGCGGTGGTTCCCGCCCACGAATACGGCACGAAGCGCCGGTACGAGTTCGGTGTCGGCGCCATCAGCGCGGTGAACTCGCGCATGGTGGCCAGCACGCCACCGGCGAAATGCCGCATGGTGTCCGACAACTGGTCGGGGGCGTCCGCGTCGTAGAACACGCCGCGGTCATGCTGGTCGCGAAGGCTG
>DATEIG010000311.1:0-20599 GCA_035279185.1 Mycobacterium sp. | reverse complement strand
ATGTTAGCGGCCGGAGCGCCGCCGCCCTGAATCCGCGGTCAGGCGACCAGCGCGGGCCCGTGCTGCCGTCGACCCCGATCCCCGCGAACCGCCGTCTCGCACCGCCCGGCGAGATCGCGCCGGTCCGTTCCGGGCAGCTGCAGCGACTCGACCTGGACACCCACGATGGTGCGGCGGGCGGTGACCAGCCGACGGATCGACTCGAACAGGGAATCGTCGCCGACATAGGCCGCCACGGTCGACGGCGTCCCGTCGCGGTGGTGGTAGGTGAGTCGCAGCGGCTGCACAGGCCTGCGCGCGTCGACGGCGGCCTGGAACATCGCGGGCCGGAACCGGCCGTACGCCAGCCCGCACCAGGTCGTGCCCTCGGGGAACGCCACCACCGTCTGCCCCGCCCGCAGCCGTGCGGCGACCATCCCGACGACGTCGGGCAGCCTGCGCAGGCTCGCGCGCTCGATCGGGATGACCTTCATCAGCCGCGCGGCGATTCCCAGCCCGGGCCAGCTGGTCATCTCGGCTTTGGCGACGAAGGACCCCGGCATCACCGCGCCGATCGCGAAGATGTCGACCCAGGACACATGGCCGCTCACGACGAGCACACCTCTCAGGTTGCGAATCGGGCCGCCGGACACCGTGATTCGCACGCCGAGCGCCCGCAACATCAGCCTGCAGTAGCCGCGCTGAATGTGCGAGCGGCCCGGCATCGGGATCGCCAGAAGCGGCACGGCCGACAGAAGCGTCACCGCGAGGACGGCCCGCACGGCGACGCGCAGCGCCACCACGACCGCCCGTCCGGTGGGGGCAACTCCCGCGGCGACGCATCTGGCGTCGCAGGTCGCCCGCGGCACCCACGGACTCTCCGTCGTCATGACGTGGTCCCGTGTGCCACATCGCTCGCCGCCGCAACCGACCTCAGCCGTTTCAGATAGCGGATGTCGGCTGTTCGCTTGCTCAGCAGCGCCGGGAAGTCACCGACGCCGAACTCCGGATCGTGGGCGGGCTCACCGCACACCTGCGCGCCCAGGCGCAGGTAACCGCGCATCAGCGCAGGGACCGAGACCCTGGCGGGCGGGTCGATGGCGTCGAGGCTTCTGCCGTCGACCGTGACGGGTCGGTACGGGTACACGGTGTAGCGCGCGGGTGCGGCATGCCGTCGGACCACGTAGTCCCTGACGCCGCGAATGCGGCTGCCCGGCGCGGAGTCCGGATCCTCGACGGGCACCGAGACACAACCAGTGACGTAGTCGTACCCGCAGCGGTCGAGGTAGGCGAGGATGCCGGCCCACATGAGTAGCACGACACCGCCGTTGCGGTGGTCGTCGCGAACCACGGCACGGCCCATTTCCACCAGTGACGGCCGCAGCGGGTCGAGGCCGGCGACGTCGAATTCGGTTGCGGTGTACAGCCCTCCGGCGGCGATGGCCCCCGGCGGCGGCAGCATCCGGTAACAGCCGACGAGCTCGCCGGTGGTGTCCTCGCGGACGAGCAGGTGATCGCAGAACTCGTCGAAACGGTCAGCATCCCGACCATCCACCGTGCCCGCGAGCGCGAACCCGGGCTCCGTGGTGAACACGTCATGACGAAGTCGCTGCGCGGCCTCGATCAGCGTGGGGTCGGTGGACAGCAGCAGGGTGTAGCGCGGCGCCGACGACGAGGCCGGGCCGCTCGGTTGGTCAGCGGCTATCAGGACAGAAGCGGTGCTCACGACTGCACGGTCGCGTGTCCGCCTCTCGAAACGGCATCGCCGTGGTGACGTGTCCGTGAGCGCCAGGTGACCATTTGTGGCACCTCGGCCGGCCGGCTGGGCCCACACCGCAGCTAGGGGAACGCAAAATCGCACGCCCGCAAGGCGGAACGTGCGATTTTGCGTCTGGTCAGCGAGGGAGGTGTTATCCCTTGCGGGCCTTCACCTTCTCGGTGAGCTGCGGGGCGACCTTGAACAGGTCACCGACGATGCCGAGGTCGGCGATCTCGAAGATCGGCGCCTCTTCGTCCTTGTTGACCGCGATGATCGTCTTCGAGGTCTGCATGCCTGCGCGGTGCTGGATCGCACCGGAAATACCCAGCGCGATGTACAGCTGCGGCGACACGGTCTTGCCCGTCTGGCCCACCTGGAACTGGCCCGGGTAGTAGCCGGAGTCCACCGCGGCACGCGAGGCGCCGACGGCGCCGCCGAGCGAGTCGGCCAGCTCCTCGACCACCTTGAAGTTCTCCTCGCTGCCGACGCCGCGGCCGCCGGACACCACGACCGTGGCCTCCGTCAGCTCGGGGCGGTCGCCTGCGACTGCGGGCTCACGCTTGGTGATCTTGGTGGCGTTCTCCGCCTGTGCGGGCACCTCGACGGTCACGACCTCGCCGGCACCGTCGGACGGCGCGGCGTCGACCGAACCGGCCCGCACCGTGATCACGGGAACCTCGCCGGTCGTCTCCGCCTCGACGGTGTAGGCACCACCGAAGATGGAGTGGATGCCCTTGGCGCCCTCCTTGACGTCGACGACGTCGCTGAGCACACCGGAGCCGATGCGAGCCGCCAGCCGACCCGCGATCTCCTTGCCGTCGGCGTTGGACGACAGCAGCACTGCCGCAGGCGAAACGGACTCCACCAGCGATGCCAGCACGTCCACGTAGGGCGTGATGAGGTAGTTCTCCGCGTCGTCGGACTCGGCGACGTAGATCTTGGCCGCGCCTGCGGCCTTCAGTCCGTCGGTCAGCGAATCTGCGGTGCCGGGCTTGCCGACCACGACGGCCGACGGCTCGCCCACGACGCGGGCGGCGGTGATCAGTTCGGAGGTGACCTTCTTGATGGCACCTTCGGCGTGCTCGACGAGCACAAGTACTTCAGCCATGAATTATCTGCCTCTGTCTAGGAATTGGTCGGAAGGGAACTAGATGATCTTTTGAGCCACGAGGTACTCGGCGACCTTGGTGCCGCCCTCGCCCTCGTCGGTGACCTTCTCGCCTGCCGTCTTCGGCGGCTTGGGGGTCGACGACAGAACCTTCGTCCCTGCGTTCGCCAGTCCGACCTCGTCGCCCTCGACACCGATCTCGGCGAGGGTCAGCGTGGTCACTTCCTTCTTCTTGGCGGCCATGATGCCCTTGAACGACGGGAAGCGCGGCTCGTTGATCTTCTCGGTGACGCTGACGACCGCGGGCAGTGACGCCTCGACGGTGAACACGCCGTCATCGGTCTCCCGCTCACCGGTGACCTTGCCGCCCTCGACGGTGACCTTGCGTAGGTGCGTCAGCTGCGGCAGCCCGAGGTACTCGGCGATGATCGCCGGCACGGCACCACCGGTGCCGTCAGTGGCCTCGTTGCCGGCGATGACCAGCTCGGTGCCCTCGATGGTGCCCAGCGCGCGGGCCAGCGCCCAACCCGTCTGGACCATGTCGGAGCCGTGCAGACCCTCGTCGAGCAGATGAACGGCCTTGTCGGCGCCCATCGACAGCGCCTTGCGGATCGCCTCGGTGGCCCGCTCGGGGCCGGCGGTCAGGACCGTGACGGTCGAGTCGCCGCCTTCCTTCTCCTTGATCAGGAGCGCCTCTTCGACGGCGCGCTCGTTGATCTCGTCGAGCACAGCGTCGGCGGCCTCACGGTCAAGGGTGTAGTCGCCATCGGTCAGCTTGCGCTCCGACCACGTGTCAGGTACCTGCTTGATCAGGACCACGATGTTCGTCATGAGTCTGGTTCGTCCTCCTCGACGGGGAACCGGCCGGCGGTTCCATTACCACGATTGAAGCTGTCGCCACTATGTTACTCGCTGGTAACTTACGGTGGTTTCTCCAACACCATAGCCGGTCGAAGTTTGTGCTCTGACGTCCCCCTTAGCCGCTCAAAGGCGTCCCAACCGTTCGCGAACCGGCCACCGACCCCTCTCCTGGGTTAGCCTCCTTCTGCGATGAGCTCATTTGTTACCGACGGTCCGGCCGGACCGGAGGGCGCCCTGCCGCTGACCGGGGAGCGCACGATTCCCGGACTGGCCGAGGAGAACTACTGGTTCCGCCGCCACGAGGTGGTCTACCAGCGCTTACGCGACCGGTGCGCCGGTCGTGACGTGCTGGAGGCCGGCTGTGGAGAGGGGTATGGCGCAGACCTGATCGCTGAGGTGGCACGTCAGGTGATCGGGCTCGACTACGACGAAGCGACGGTCGCGCACGTGCGCGCCCGGTATCCGCGGGTGGACATGCGCCACGGCAATCTCGCGGACCTGCCGCTGCCCGACGGCTCCGTCGACGTGGTGGTGAACTTCCAGGTCATCGAGCATCTGTGGGATCAGCCACAATTTGTCGGCGAGTGCCTGCGGGTGCTGCGACCGGGAGGGCTCCTGTTGATGTCGACGCCCAACCGGATCACCTTCTCCCCCGGCCGTGACACTCCGATCAACCCGTTCCACACCCGCGAACTCAACGCAGGCGAGCTGACCGAACTGCTCAAGAGCAGGGGGTTCACGCTCGACGCCATGCAGGGCGTTTTCCACGGCCCGGCCCTGGCCGATCTGGACGCCAAGCACGGAGGGTCGATCATCGACGCACAGGTGGCCCGCGCGCTGGCCGACGCGCCGTGGCCGGACGATCTGCTGGCCGACGTGGCGTCGGTGAGCGCCGACGATTTCGATTTGACCGACGCGACGGACCGCGACATCGACGAAAGCCTCGACCTGGTAGCAATCGCGGTGCGGCCATGAGCGGAGCTTGCGAGCGAATCATCGGCAATGAAGGCAATGAATACGCCGGCCGAGCCTGCGAGGGCGGCGCATGACCGACCGGGTGCCGGGGCTCTTCACCCTCGTCCTGCACACCCATCTGCCGTGGCTGGCCCATCACGGGCGCTGGCCCGTCGGCGAGGAGTGGCTCTACCAGTCCTGGTCGGCGTCCTACCTGCCGTTGATGCGTGTGCTGCGCAAACTGGCCGACGACGATCACCGTCACCTGCTGACGCTGGGCATGACCCCCGTCGTCACCGCGCAGCTCGACGACCCCTATTCCTTGACGGGCATGCACCACTGGCTGGCCAACTGGCGGCTGCGCGCCGTCGAGGCGACGACACTACCGGAACCGTTGCGGCAGTTCGGAATACGCGAGGTCGCCGAGGCCGATCGGGAGCTCGACGAGTTCGAAGCGCTGTGGCGGCACGGCGCGAGTCCGCTCCTGCGCGAGCTGATCGACGGCGACACCATCGAGCTGCTCGGTGGGCCGCTGTCGCATCCGTTCCAGCCGCTGCTCAACCCGCGACTGCGGGAGTTCGCGCTGCGGGAAGGCCTGGCCGACGCCCATCAGCGCCTCGCGCACACGCCTACCGGTATCTGGGCGCCGGAATGCGCCTATGCGCCCGGAATGGAATCCGATTACGCCGCAGCGGGTGTCGGGCATTTCATGGTCGACGGTCCGTCGCTGCACGGGGATACCGCGCTCGGGCGACCGGTCGGCCGGTCCGACGTCGTCGCGTTCGGCCGCGATCTTCAGGTGAGCTACCGGGTGTGGTCGCCGAAGTCCGGCTACCCGGGTCACGCGGCCTACCGTGACTTCCACACCTACGACCACGTGACCGGTCTCAAGCCGGCCCGGGTCACGGGTCGCAACGTCCCCTCGGATGCCAAGGCGCCCTACGATCCCGAACGCGCCGACCGCGCCGTCGACGGACACGTCGCCGACTTCGTCGACGTGGTGCGGCGACGCCTTGTCACCGAAAGCGAGCGGATCGGCAGGCCCGCGCACGTGATCGCCGCATTCGACACCGAACTCTTCGGGCATTGGTGGTACGAGGGGCCGGTCTGGCTGGAACGTGTGCTGCGCGAACTGCCTGCCGCAGGTGTCCGCGTCGGCACGCTGTCGGATGCCGTCGTCGACGGCTTCACCGGCAGCCCCGTCGAATTGCCGCCCAGCTCTTGGGGTTCGGGCAAGGACTGGTCGGTCTGGTCCGGCGAGAAGGTGGCCGACCTCGTGCAGTTGAACACCGAGGTCGTCGACACGGCGCTGAGCACCGTCGACAAGGCGTTCGAGCAGAACGCGTCAGTGGGCGCACCCGTCGCGCGCGACGCGGTGGCCGACCAGATCCTGCGGGAGACTCTACTGACGGTGTCGAGCGACTGGCCGTTCATGGTGAGCAAGGACTCCGCCGCCGACTACGCCCGCTACCGCGCGCACCTGCACGCGCACGCCACCCGCGAGATCGCCGGTGCACTGGCGGCAGGCCGCCGGCAGCAGGCCGAACGACTGGCCGCAGGCTGGAACCGCGCCGACGGGTTGTTCGGCGCACTCGACGCGCGAAGACTCCCCCGCCCATGAAAATCCTGATGGTGTCGTGGGAATATCCGCCGGTCGTCGTCGGCGGGCTCGGACGGCACGTCTACCAGTTGGCGACAGCGCTGGCCGCCGCCGGTCACGAGATCGTCGTGCTCAGCCGTCGCCCGTCGAACACCGACCCCAGCACCCACCCCTCGACGGACGAGATCAGCGAGGGCGTGCGGGTCGTCGCGGCCGCTCACGACCCACACGAGTTCGACTTCAGCACCGACATGATGGCCTGGACGCTGGCGATGGGCCACTCGATGACGCGCGCCGGGTTGTCCATCAAGACCGACGGTCGACGCGCCAAGCCGTGGCGCCCCGACGTCGTGCACGCACACGACTGGCTGGTGGCACATCCGGCCGTCGCCCTCGCCGAATTCTTCGACGTGCCATTGGTTTCGACCATCCACGCGACCGAGGCGGGACGACACTCCGGCTGGGTGTCGGGTCGCATCAGCAGGCAGGTGCACGCCGTCGAATCGTGGCTCGTGCGCGAATCCGATTCTCTGATCACGTGTTCGCGTTCGATGAGCGACGAGATCACCGAACTCTTCGGACCCGGCCTCGCCGAGATCCGGGTCATTCGCAACGGAATCGACGCGGGCTTATGGCCTTTCGCTCGCCGACGCCCCCGCAAGGGACCGGCCCAGCTGCTCTACCTCGGCAGGCTCGAGTACGAGAAGGGCATCCACGACGCGATCGCGGCGCTGCCGCGGATCAGGCGCACCCACCCGGGAACCACACTGACCGTCGCGGGCGACGGCACACAGTACGAATGGCTCGTCGAGCAGGCGCGAAAGCACAAGGTGCTCAAAGCCGTTACCTTCGTCGGCCGGGTGGACCACCGAGGACTCGTGCAGCTGCTGCACAGCGCCGACGCCGCGGTGCTGCCGAGCCACTACGAACCGTTCGGGATCGTGGCACTCGAAGCGGCGGCGACGGGCACGCCGCTGGTCACCTCGAACGTCGGCGGGCTCGGCGAAGCGGTGATCGACGGGCAGACCGGGATGTCGTTCCCGCCCCGTGACATCACGGCGCTGGCGGCGGCGGTCCGCACGGTGCTCGACGACCCCGCGGCTGCGCAGGAATGGGCGATCGCCGCACGCGAGAGGCTGACGTCGGACTTCGACTGGCACACGGTGGCAGGTGAAACCGCGCAGGTGTACCTCGCCGCCAAACGCGGCGTCCGTCAACCGCATCCGCGTCGGATGATCGTCGAGCACGCCCTTCCTGATCGCTGACGCGTTGAGACTGCGTCCAGGGCGCTCTCTACTCGCACTTGCGCACCGCAGCGCAGTGTCAAGGCGTTAGTCACGGCATCGCAGCCGCCCAAGCGATGTGCCCGTCAAAACCCAACTCGGCCGCCCTCTTCCGATACCGGTTGCGAATTTCGCGGTACCTCTCGTCATCACCACGAGCTCGGGCAGCCATCGATCTCAGACGAAGCAGCGTGATGTCGTGCAAAACGAAGTCCGGATCGGTCGGCACTGCCGCCAATCGGTCTATCAGCGTGTCTGCGGCGTCGAGATCGCCGTCTCGGCGGCGTTGCAGCAGCGCCCCCGCCAACGCCGTCGTCGCCAGTGCGCACCAGATGGATTCACCCCAGCTTCGCAGACCGTCAACGGCTGCCCGTCCCGCTTCTACAGCCCCGTCGAAATCACCCAACCGCGCCCGCTCATTCGCGATGTGGATGTCGGCGATCGGACCAGTCAACGCCGAGAACCCCCAGAACCTTTCCGTTCGTCGGGTCGACACGATCATCTCCAGACCGAGGTCACTCCCGGGTCCGCCGTGGTGGACCAATGCCACTCCGCGCGCCAGACGGGCGAGGAACAGCGTGGCGTCGTCGGCGGAGCGTTCGGCCATAACGACTGTCTGCTCGGTTTCCCGCAGCGCGGTGTGGTCGGCGAGCAGCACACCGAAAGGAACGGCGAAGACGTAGGTGTAGAAAGTCACCGCCTGGCGGGTCAGCGGATTGCGGTTCTGCGCGATGGCTGCGGCTTTACGGAAGTCCTCTCTCCAGCCGGCTGTTCCGAGGCAAACCCGCGCTCCGCCGCGCAGCGTATACGCGAGTGCCACCGGCGATTCGACGAACAGCGTCTTCTTGTTCGGAGTTTCGTCGGCCAGATCGATGATCCGCTGCGTCAGCCGCAAGACGTCGTGAATCTCACGGGTCTCAATCTTCACGGTCGATGCCGAAAGAGACAGTGCGGTCGTCAACGCGGAATCGTCGATCGACTCGAGCAGGGCGATCAGTTCGTCCGCGAGGCGTGATGCGTCCCGTCTTCTGGCCTCGAAAAGCGCCACCGTGAGATGACCATTCAATCCAATCGCAAGCGATCGCAGATCACCTGAAGCGAGGCACAGGTCCCGCAATTCCGCATATCCGGTCTCGGTTCCCTGGCCCAGGCGATGCGCGGTTCCGCACAGGAGCGCGCGGGGCGCAATGCGCATCGACGCTCGCTCGGGGTCGTCGTCGGGCAGCCCGTCGGCGATCTGCTGCGCGCGTCGCCAGCTGCTGCGCGCGGCGGTGAAATCCCTGTTGGCCAACCAGGTGCCTGCGCGCAAGTGCCAGTCGAAGGCAGCATGTTGGTCGCCTGCCGCTTCAAGGTGCTCGGCGATGAGCGCCGCGTTCTCGTCCGCCGCTGCTGGGTCTCGCGCCTCGATGATGCCCGCCAAACGACGATGCAGCTCAGCGCGATTCGACTTGAGCTGCGATTCGTAAGCGACGGCGCGAACCAAAGGATGGCGAAACGCGAACTCTTCGCGACGCCCGAACTTGACTTGCTCGATCAGCTCTGCGGTGATGAGTGGAACGACGTCCACCGAGTCGACGACGTCGGCGAGGAGCCGCGCGTCGAAGCGAGACCCGATCACAGCTGCGGCGCTCAGGGTGCGCTTCGCTGCGGGATCAAGTCGGTCAATGCGCGCGCCGATGGTGGCCTGCAGGGTGGCGGGCACGTCGAGGTCATTTGCGGTGCCGTGCAGCGCGAACGCGCCGGGTGTACCGGCCAGCACGCCTCGCTCTGCGAGATCTCGCACCATCTCTTCGGCGAAGAACGGATTCCCTGCGGCACGCGCACACACCTGAGCGGCCACATTCGCAAGAGACGGATCGATCCCGAGGAGTTCCGCGGCGAGAGTCGACGCCTCCGCGGTGTTGAGTGGCCGCAATCCGATCGTCTGGGCGCCTGAGATCTGGGTCAGCGTGCCTTGGTATTCCGGACGAGAAGTAATGAGTACAAGTGTCGGTGTCTGCGGAATCACCGAGATCATCTGCGCCAGCATCGATTCGCTCGACTCGTCGATCCAGTGCACATCTTCGATCACATACACTGCCGGTTCCGTTTGAGCCAGAGCGGCAGCGTTGATGAGCGCCGCCAGCCGCCGCCGACGCGCGTCCGGCGCGACGTCGGACGGCGCGGCGCCTACATCCGCGACACCGAGCAGATCCTCGAGCAGAGGAAGGTCCTCCGGGTCGGCATCGGAGAAGCGCGCGCGGATCTGAGCTCGCGCAGCCGCGTCATCGAGGTGATCGATTCCCATGCTTGCGCGAAACAGTTGCGAGACGGCCCGAAACGCAACATCGCTGGTGTGCGACTCGCAATGTGCTGTGACCACTGCAACTCCCCGACTCGCCGCAAGCGCGGCGAGCTCGCGAGCCAATCGGCTCTTGCCGATACCGGGTGGCCCGACGATGTTGACGACGCAACCCGCGCCGCCGATCGCCTCGTCGAACACCGCAGTGAGGAAAGCCATCTCGCGTGTCCGGCCGACGAGCGTCGATTCGGTGCGATGGCGCGGATGATGTTCCTCGATGCCCACCAGTCGCCGTGCGGGAGTAGGTACCGATGCGCCCTTGACCGGATGCATTTCCACGTCGCCGAGAAGCACGGCATGCTCGACAAGACGAGCGGTCGACTCGCTCAGCATCACCCCGCCCGCCGGTGCGATCGATTCCATCCGCTGAGCCATCCCCACCTGCTCGCCCACAGCTGTGTAACTGGCGTCCCGAGAACCGACTTCACCGGCGATGACCTGTCCCGAATTCAACCCGATCCGCAACTGCAGCTCGATACCGTCGTGGCTCGACACTGACGTCGCGAGATCCGCGACCTGGTTCTGAAGCTCCAACGCCGCGATACACGCTCGAATCGCGTGGTCCTCGAGAGTCATCGGTGCACCGAACACCGCCATGATGCCGTCGCCGGTGAACTTGTCGACTGTTCCCCCGTACCGCTTCACAACCGCCGACGACCGATCGAACAATTCGGCCATGATCTCGCGCAGTCGCTCCGGCCCGACGGCCGCCGCGATGTCCATCGAACGCACGACGTCGGCGAAGAGCACGGTCACCTGCTTGTACTCCGCGTGCGCCCGTGATTCGGTGACGGCGGCACCGCACACGTCACAGAACCGCGCGTTCGCGCGCAGATCCGTTTCGCAGGCGCCGCAGCGGGAGCTCACGTCGTTATCGTGGCGCTCATTCAGCCGCGAGCGTGCGCTTTTGCACGCAAAGTTCCGGCGAGTCGAGGAGCAGACACGCACCCTCGCGCGAGAAAGCTAGCGCGCGGCCTTCTTGCGCTCGATGTCGGCGAGTGCGGCAGCCAGCTTGGCGCGCTCGGCGGCCGAGGTGTCCCAGGCCAGCTTGCGATTCTTGACGACCTTGGCCGGGGCTCCGACGGCGATCGAGTAGTCGGGAATGTCGCCCTTGACCACCGCGTGCGAGCCGAGCACACAACCCCTGCCGATCGTCGTGTTGCGCAGGATGGTGACCTTGGTGGCAATCCAGGTGTCCGGCCCGATCCGCACCGGGCCCTTGAGGATGCCCTGGTCCTTGATCGGCACGTTGATGTCGTCCATCCGGTGGTCGAAGTCGCAGACGTACACCCAGTCGGCCATCAGCACCGAATCGCCGAGTTCGATGTCGAGGTAGGTGTTGATGACGTTGTCGCGGCCGAGCACAACCTTGTCCCCGAAGCGCAGCGACCCCTCGTGGCACCGGATCGTGTTCTTGTCGCCGATGTGCACCCAGCGCCCGATCTCCATCGTCGACAGCTCGGGGGTGGCCTGGATCTCGACGCCCTTGCCGAGAAACACCATGCCCCTGGTGATGATGTGCGGATTGGCCAGCTTGAACTTGAGCAGCCGGAAGTAGCGCACCAGGTACCAGGGGGTGTACGCGCGGTTGCTGATCACCCACTTCAGCGATGCCATCGTGAGGAACTTGGCCTGTCGTGGGTCGCGGAGCCGGGAGCCCCGCCAGCGCTTGTGCAGCGGCGCTCCCCACATCGTCGTCATGGCCGGAAAGCCTACGCGAGCGCCTCGGGCCGGAACGGTTACCCTCACGTGGGCTTACCAATAGGGGAACGGGAAAGGACCGCGTGTTCCGGCGACTCATCGCGTTGGCGTCAACAGCGCTGATCACGATTGTTCTGGCCGGTTGCGGCACCACTGACGCCTGGGTGGAGGCGCACGCCTCGGACGGCTGGCCCGCCCAGTACGGTGACGCCGCCAACAGCAGCTACACCGACGTGGCGGGCGCCGAGACGCTGGAACTCCAGTGGAGCCGCTCCGTCAAGGGCGACCTCGGCGCCGCCGTCGCGCTCGGCTCGGGGCCTTACCTGGCGGCCAATGGTCAGACCCCGGCGGGGTGCTCGCTGATGGTGTGGGAGGCCGACAACAACGCCCGCCAGCGCTGGTGCACGCGGCTGTGGCAGGGCGGCGGCTCGTCGAGCCCGCTGTGGGACGGCTTCGACAACCTCTACATCGGACAGCCCGGCGCGATGCTGTCGTTTCCTCCGACGCAGTGGATCCGGTGGCGACAGCCCGTTATCGGAATGCCCACGACGGCAAGGATTCTGAAGCCGGACCACCTTCTCGTGGTGACCCATCTCGGCCAGGTGCTGGTGTTCGACGCCCACCGCGGAACCGTGATCGGCACGCCGCTGGACCTCGTCGAAGGCATCGACCCGACCGATTCACAGCGTGGGCTGGCCGACTGCGCTGCGGCGCGGCCCCGCTGCCCCGTCGCCGCGGCACCCGCCTTCGCCGAGAAGGCGGGCATGGTCGTGGTGCCGGTATGGCAGCCCGGCACGCCCGCATCGGTGCTCGTCGGGCTGAAGTACAACCCCGACCGCACCCCGATGCTGTCGGTGGCGTGGACCAGCGACGCCGTCAAGGCGGGCACGATCGCGAGCCCGGTGGCCTCCGCGGACGGATCGACCATCTACGTCAACGGCCGTGACAACAGGCTGTGGGCGATCGACACGGTCGACGGCACATCGAAGTGGTCGACGCCGTTGAAGTTCCTGTCCCAGACCCCGCCGTCGGTCACGCCGGCAGGCGACATCATCGCCGGTGGCGGCCCCGACACGAAGCTGATCGCGCTCCGCGACCGCGGCGACCACGCCGACGTGAGCTGGACCCGTGACGACGTCGAGCCGTTGACGACCTCCAGCCGGGCGGGCGACCGCGTGGGCTACACGGTGGCCCGGGACGGCGACAACGGGCAGGCGCTACTGGTCTTCGATCCCGGCGACGGCCGCACCGTCAACAGCTATCCGCTGCCCGAGGCGACCGGCTTCCCCGTCGGTGTGTCCATCGGTCACGACGGCCGCGTCGTCGCCGCGACCAGCGACGGCCAGGTCTACGGCTTCGCGCCTTCCGGTTAGGCGATCATCCGGTCGACCGGGCCGCGCGGGATCGACACCGCCAGCGCACCAGCCGATTCGGGGAGCAACGCACCCTGGCCGAAGAAGAACATCAGGTTGTCGTTCTGGATCGCGAAGTTCTCGTAGGTCGCCGGGTTGAGCCCCACCTCGGGCGCGATCGCGGGCTTGGTGCCCATCTGCTTTTCGAGTTCGGCCTCCACCAACGGGAAGATCACCGGCCACGGATTGGCGCCCGGCTGGAACAGCGGCTGCGTCTTCTCCTTGCCGCCGGTGTCGACCACGATGGGCCACCGCAGCGTCTGATCCCAGTTGAACGCCTTGTAGAAGGTCTGCGGCTTCGTTCCGCCGACGTCCTGGTAGACCTTGAACACCACCGATTGCGTGCCGCGCGGCGGGACGGCAGAGCTGTACTCGGTCGGGGTCACCTCCAGCTGATACGGCGTCGGGCGCGCGTCGGGACCTTGGGCGACGTTGACGAAGCCGTCGCGGGTCTGCTTGACCCAGTCGAACATCGCCTGCACGTCGGGATAGTTCGCCGGGTAGCTGATCTTCAGGGTGTAGCCCGTGTCGGCCTCCTGGATCACGCAGTTCTGCCCGACGAGCACGCCTTTGAGGTCTGAGCACTTCGGCGGCGCGGCCGACGCCGGTGCCGCGGCGACGCCGGAGAAACCGACGAGCGCAGCCGCCGAGGCAGCGAGAATCGACGTGGACAGACGCATGGATGGAAACCCCTTCGGGCCGGAGCAGCACTGTCGCCGCCGACGCCACAATACCTGCGACAGCAGGCCGACCTTCACCGCGAAGGGCGGCAGATGTAGGCCATCGATCGGCTCGCCGCACCGGAGCCGATCCGGGTGATCACCACCGACACCTGCTGCGAGCCACGCAACTTCAGCCTCTTACGCAGCACGTCGGGGTCGACGTCGACGCCGCGCACCAGGATCTCGACGGCACCCGCGTCATGCGCGGACAGCGCCTGACGCAGCCTCTTCTCGCCGTAGGCGATCTCGTCGAGCACTTCGAAACCGCGCACGCCCTCGGGCAGCTCGTCGCCCGAGAGATAGGCGATGTCCGGATCGAGTTGCCAGAGTCCGTGCCTGGCGGCGTAGTGGCGGACCAGCCCGGCGCGGACCACCGCACCGTCGGGGTCGACGATCCAGCGACCCACCGCCGCAACGGCACAGTCGTCGGGCTCGGCATCGGTGACCTGCTCGGCGCTGTCCAGCACGGTGGCGCGGCGCCGCACACCGGGTGCCGTGAACCCGCTCGGCCACAGACACGCCTCGCGCACACTGCCGTGCAGTGAGGTGATCTCGATTTCCCCGTCGAACCCGAGTCGTCTGACCTGGTCGAAATCGATTCCCGGCGCGCACTTTACAACCAGGTCCCGTTCGTCGTACACCACGAGCAGCTGGTCCAGCGGTGGCGTGTAGTCCAGTGGATCGAATCGCCGCCGCCCCGACCCTCTCCTGGCCGGATCGGCGAGGACGACGGCGTCGCGCGTGACGGGCCGCAGGGCGTCGGCGCGGCACAGCGCCACATCGCCCACGTTGTGACGGGCCATCGCGAGCCGCACAGGGTCGATGTCGCTCCCGATCACTTCGCGGGCCGAAACCCGCAGCGCCGCAAGTTCCGCGCCGATCGAACAGGTGACGTCGTGCACGACTGACCCGGCGAGCCGCCGCGCCCGGTGTTCGGCGACCGCTTGCGCGGTCGCCTGTTGCAGCGCGTCGTCGGTGAACAACCAGTGCGACGGGTCGTCGAATTTGGCGGTCGCCCTTCGGCGCAGCAGCACCGTCTCCACGAGAACTGCGTACCGGTCGCCGAAATCCCTTCGTATCGAGGCGATGTCGGAGACGCGTGTGGCGTCGGTCAGCCGATACCCGTCGACCTCACGTAGCGCCTGCGCGCCCGCCTCGCTGCCGAGATAGGCGACGTCGGCCGCGGTGAAATCTACGACGGTTTGACCCCGGTGACCATGACGTTGTAGAACCAGCCCTTCGGGACGACGCGTCGCCACACGTTGTGGTCGACCCAACTCAGCGTCATCCAGCTCGAGAACGCGAACCTCGCCCAACCCCAGCCCAGACGGCCCGGGGGCACCGCCGCCTCGAAGGTGCGAATGGGCCAGCCGAGCATCGCTGCGGTGAATTCTGTTGTCTGCGTGGAGATGTCGACCGCGCCAGCGCTGCGGGCCATCCGCTCCAGATCGCCCGGCGAGAACGTGTGCAGATCGACGATCGCTTCGAGGGCGGCCGCCCGCGACGACTCGTCGAGCTCGGCCTGCGGGCGCCGCCAACCGGACAGTCCCGGCAGTCGGGTCACGTTGGTGACCGCGCGCCACGTCAACGTCGACAGCGGACGGGCGTAGTTCTCGCCGGAGTTCGTCGGCTCACCCGCGAACACGAACCGGCCGCCAGGCTTGAGGACGCGGACCACCTCGCGCAGCGACAGCTCCACGTCCGGGATGTGGTGCAGCACGGCGTGGCCGACGACGAGGTCGAAGGTGTCGTCGTCGTAGGGGATGCGCTCCGCGTCGGCGACGCGACCGTCGACCTCGAGCCCGAGGTTCTCGCCGTTGCGGGTGGCGACCTTGACCATGCCCGGCGACAGATCGGTGACCGAGCCCCGTCGCGCGACCCCGGCCTGGATGAGGTTCAGCAGGAAGAAGCCGCTGCCGCAGCCCAGCTCCAACGCGTGATCGTAGGGCAGTTTGCGCTGCTCGGAGACGGGCACGGTCTCGTCGAACAGGTCGCGCGCGTAGTCCACGCAGCGCTTGTCATACGAGATCGACCACTTGTCGTCGTAGCTCTCGGCCTCCCAGTCGTGGTAGAGCACCTGGGCGAGCTTGGAGTCGTGGCGTGCCGCCTCCACCTGTTCCGCGGTGGCGTGCGGATTGGGGGTCGGATCGGTACTCGTCATGGCTGGCAGCCTAACGGCCGAAGGATGCCTTGGCGGCGGCCAGTACCTGCGGCGGATGCGCCACGAGGCGCTCCGCCCATGCCATCGCCGCGTCGTACACCCCGTCGGGAGCCACCATCTGGTCGATCAGCCCGAGCGCCAGCGCCTCCTTGGTGTCGACGAAGCGGCCGGTGAACACCAGATCCTTGGCCTTGCTCTCCCCGATCGCGCGTGCCAGCCGACCCGATTCGCCGGGCGGAAAGCCCGACAGGATCTCGGTCGCCCCGAACTTGACGTTGTCGCCGGCGACCCGCCAGTCGGCGGCCAAGGCCAGCGTCAGCCCGCTGCCGAGCGCGTAGCCGGTGATCGTCGCGACGGTCGGCTTGGGGATCGCGCTGAGCGCATCGACGGCCTCTCTCCCGACCTCGGCGGCGCCGGCCACTTCGTGTGCGTCGAACGTCTGCAGCACATCGACGTCGTCGCCTGCGCAGAAGATCTCGTGGCCGCCGAACAGAATCACCGCCGCGATGTCGTCGCGCTCACCGAGTTCGGCTGCGGCAGCGATCATTTCGCGGTAGACCTGACGCGTCAGCGCGTTCGTCGGCGGCTTCGACAGCAGCAGCGTCGCGATGCCAGGATGCTCGTCGAGGGTGTGGACGCCGACGAACTCCCTCACGGGGTGCGGCCTCCGAGAGCCTGGTTGTACCGCTCGCCGTCGAAGAACTCGAACTCGAGGTTGCCGTCGGTCATGCTCATGTTCGGCGAGATGGGAACGATGCGCCGTTCGACGGCGAGGATCTCCGCGACGCTGCGACCGGCCAGCGCATCGAGCTGGGTCCACGTCGGCGGCAGCAGGAAACTGCGCTGCGCTGCGAAGTCGGCCAGCGCCGCCTCCGGCGTGATCCAGTCGGCGTGGTCGGATTCGGTGTTGTCGCCGTCGGCCAACTGGCCCGCGGGAAGGGCGCCGACGAAGAAGTAGGTGTCGTAGCGGCGGGTGCGTTCTTCCTTGGGCGTCACCCAGTTGGCCCAGGGCCGCAGGAGGTCGGACCGCAGCATCAGCTTCTCGTCGTGCAGGAACTCCGCGAACGACAGTTCCTTGCTGACCAGGGCCGCCCGCTGCTCGCGGTAGCTCGACGCGTCGTCCACCAGCAGGTCGGGGTCGTCGGCGGCGCCGGCGAAGAGCACCCCGCACTCCTCGAACGTCTCCCGCGCCGCCGCGCAGACCAGCGCCTCGGCGAGATCGGCGTCGGTGCCCAGCCGCTCGCCCCACCAGCTCTTGTCCGGCCCGTGCCATGCGATATCGGCGTTGCGGTCGCGGTCATCGACGCCCCCGCCGGGGAAGACCATCACACCGCCGACGAAATCCATCTTGCGGTGCCGCCGCATCAAGAAGACCTTTATGCCATCGGAGGTATCCCGGATCAGCATCACGGTGGCCGCGGGCCGCGGAACGAGAGGGTCGGTCATGCGCGCCTCCTGTGCGCAGCCCGGCTTCTGGTGCGCCGGGCGAAATAGCGGCCGTCGATGACCTCGAGCGCGATCGACTGACCGAACGCCTTCGACAGGTTCTCGGCGGTCAGCACGTCGGTCAGCAACCCGCCGTCGACGACTCGTCCCTCCGAGAGGATCAGCCCGTGGCTGAACCCGCGCGGGATCTCCTCGACGTGGTGGGTGACGAGCACGATCGCGGGGGCGTCCGGGTCGGCGGCCAGGTCTTCGAGGCGGGCCACCAGTTCTTCACGGCCGCCGAGGTCTAGTCCGGCGGCGGGCTCGTCCAGCAGCAGCAGCTCGGGATCGGTCATCAGCGAGCGGGCGATCAGCACGCGCTTGCGTTCGCCTTCGGACAGCGTCTCGTAGGTCCGCTCCGCGAGATGCTCGGCACCGACGCTCTCCAGCATGTCGATGGCCTGGGTGTAGTCGACGTCGTCGTAGCGCTCCCGCCACCGGCCCAGTACGGCGTATCCGGCGGAGACGACGAGGTCGCGCACCACCTCCCCTTCGGGTACGCGTTGCGACAGCGCTGAACTGCTCAGCCCCACGCGGGCGCGCAATTCCGACATGTCGGTCCGCCCCAGACGTTCTCCCAGCACGAACGCGGTGCCCGACGACGGATGCTCCATCGCGGCGGCGATGCGTAGCAGCGATGTCTTGCCCGCCCCGTTCGGGCCGATGACCACCCAGCGTTCGTCGAGTTCCACCGACCAGTTGACGGGCCCGACGAGCGTTTGGCCGCCGCGCCGCAGCGTGACCTTGGCGAAGTCGATCAGCAGGTCTTCGTCGACGCTGTCGCTTCTGGAGTCGGGCACTCACTCATCGTATTCACCGACCTGGCCGCGGCGACGGACGCCCATCCGCTGTGTGCCAACAACCGCTTGGGTGTGATCCGAATGAAGAACTGGACGAGCGGGCCGATGCCGAACGCGTACAGCACGGTGCCGACGCCGACGGTGCCGCCGAGGAGCCAGCCGACGGTCAGCACCGTGGCCTCGATGGAGGTCCGGACGAGCCGCACCGAGAGGCCGGTGCGCACCACGAGGCCGGTCATCAGGCCGTCGCGTGGGCCAGGCCCGAGGCCCGCCCCGATGTAGAGGACGGTGCTCAGCGCGTTGAGGACGACGGCGCCGACCATCATTGCGATGCGCACCGGAAGCGCAGTCGGAGTCGGTAACAGCGCCAGCGATGCGTCGACGGTCACCGCGATCACGATGACGTTGGCGACGGTGCCGACGCCAGGCCGGTTCCGCAGCGGAATCCACGCCAGCAGCACCGCCACCCCGACGACGGCCGACGCGATGCCGATCGTCATCGGGGTCCGCAGTGCCAGGCCCTGATGGAACACGTCCCACGGGTCGAGCCCGAGTTCGGCGCGCACCATCAGCGCCATCGAGAAGCCGTAGCCGATCAACCCGAGCAGCAGCGCGCTGCCCCGTGCTGTCGCGCTACGCATGGTGCGGGAAGCGGATCCGTATCAGCTCGAGATCGTTGCGCATCCGTTCGGCGTCGCGGTCGAGGAACTCGGCAGGCATGCGCTCGGACGGCCGGAAGAACCGGCCCCACGTACGGGTCATTCTGGATGTCCAATTTGTGCTCATGACCAAATAATGCGGCCAACTGGCTTGTTATTCCATATCCAGTTGGCGCATACTGGCTTGCAATGACCGTCGAAATGCATGCAAGAGCGCTCGATGTGGACCTTCTGGCCCGCGAGCTTGGCAACTGGCGGACGTCCAGTCGCAGCGGACCCGCGTACCACGGCCTCGCCGACGCCATCCGGCTGTTGATCGTCGACGGTCGCATCCCCGTCGGCGCGCGGCTGCCGAGCGAGCGGGCGATGGCCGACACGCTGCGGGTGTCCCGCACCACCGTCACCGCGGCCTATGCGCAACTGCGCGACGACGGCTATCTCAATGCCCGCCGCGGCGCCCGCAGCACCACTGCCCTACCCGTCGCACCGTCCGCCAGACCCGAAACCGCAGCACCCGCAATGAGTTTGGCCGCCGCCGCTCTCTCAGCTCCCGCCGCCGCGGTCAGTGAGGCGTTCGTCGATGCGACCCACGACGTGACGCCGTATCTCCACAAGGTGGGCCACGAACTCGTCGGCGTCGACGTCCTCCGCGAGGCGATCGCCGAAAGGTATTGCGAGCGCGGCCTTCCTACCGATCCCGACGAGGTGCTCGTGACGACGGGGGCGCTGCACGCCATCAACCTGATCCTGACCACCTACGTGCAGCCCGGCGATCGGGTGCTGGTCGAACAACCCACCTATCACGGTGCGCTGTCGTCGATCGCCACCGCGGGCGCGCGGCCGGTTCCGGTGGCGATGACCGACGACGGCTGGGAACTCGACGCGATACAGGCAGCGATCCAGCAGCTGTCGCCGAGCCTCGCCTATCTGATCCCGGACAACCAGAACCCGACCGGTATGACGATGCAGGCACACGACCGCCAGCGGTTGGCCGGCATCATCGCCGAGACCAGAACGCGCACCGTCATCGACGAGACCATCCTCGACATGTGGCTCGACGACGAGGTGCCCGCGCCGATGGCCGCGGCGATGACGACCCGACGCGACCTGGTCCTCACTGTGGGTTCGATGTCGAAGTCGTTCTGGGGCGGCTTGCGCGTCGGCTGGATCCGCGCCGAGCGCGCCACCATCGCGACCATCGCGGCACTGCGTCCCTCGGTCGACATGGGCACCCCCGTACTCGAACAGTTCGCCGCCGCACGGCTTCTCGCGCAGCGCGACCAGCTGCTTCCCGAGCGCCGCGACATCCTGCGGGCGCGACGAGCGTTTCTGCTGGCGCTGCTCGAGCGGCATCTGCCGGACTGGGAACCGGGGCCCGGTGCGGGTGGCATGTCGTTGTGGGTGCGGTTGCCCGCCCCGATGAGCACGGCGCTGTCGGCGGCGGCCTCCCGGATGGGGCTGGAGCTACCGTCGGGTCCGCGGTTCGGCGTCGACGGCACGCTGGAACGCTTCGTGCGCGTGCCCTACGCGCTGCCGGAGGACGAGTTGTCGGCGGCCATCGAACTGCTGGCCCGCGCCTGGCACAGCGTCACGGGCGCGACGGCACCCGAACCCACCACGATCGTGGTCTGATTTTCCCGGCGAGCGTGCGTGTTTGCACACGACACGCCGCAGGCATGTCCGAATTCGCGCACGCCCGTAGCGCGCCGAGCGTGCGCAAATGAAGCTGTGTGGCGGCGTGTCGGGCAGCAGACACGCACGCTCGCCCGTAAGG